>CAYTAM010000082.1:0-4942 GCA_964435685.1 uncultured Methylophaga sp.
TTTTTCACCGCTTGGATGTATATACTGAGTATATCACAGTATTCCTTTTTAATTATTTGCCCTGATTAATTTTCTCAACAATCGCCGTAGTAGAACAGTTCGCCGTCATCCCCATCACCCGAACCTCCCCGCCATACCCCTCAACAATCTCCCAGCCAACAACACCCTTCTTATCATAATCACCACCCTTGACCAAAATATCAGGCTGGATCTCACGCAATAAATCTTCCGGTGTGTCACCTTCAAAACAGGTCACCCAATCCACTGATGCTAAGCCCGCTAAAACGGTCAGCCGTCGATCTGCAGAATTAATCGGTCGCCCTGCCCCTTTTAATTTCGCTACTGATTTATCGGTATTAATGGCAAGCACCAAGCGATCACCTTGCGCGCGGGCTTGTTCTAAATAGGCCACATGACCGGCATGTAAAATATCGAAACAGCCATTGGTGAATACCACTTTTTCACCGCGTTGTTTAGCTTGTTCTACTGCTAATTTAAGCTGTTCAACCGTAACTACACCAGCAATGCTGTGATCGGTATTATTTGTTCCCTGATGGCGTTCATATTCGACTTGTAGCTCTGGATCACTGACTGTCGCGGTGCCTAATTTACTAACCACAATACTCGCCGCCACATTGGCTAGAGTAACCGCTTGTTCTAAATCACCCCCCGCAGCTAAGGTCGCTGCTAGTGTTGAAATAACCGTGTCACCCGCACCCGTAACATCCGCCACTTCTTTGGCAATGGCGGGCAAATGAAACTCTGGCTGATCTTTGCGGATTAATGACATGCCGTGTTCACTGCGCGTGATCAGTAAGGCATTAATATCTAATTGGGTGATAAGTTGTTGTGCTTTTTCAATCAAATCGGCTTCGGATTCAACCTTGCCTACCACCGCTTCAAACTCGGTCATATTAGGTGTGATTAAATCAGCACCACGGTATTTTTCAAAATCGCTACCTTTGGGATCGACCAATACCGCAATCTTGTTTTGTTTAGCTAAGGTGATCCAATATTGCGGATCAGCTAGCGTACCTTTATTGTAATCAGATAACACCATCACTGATGTATCCGCCAGCAGTGGTTCAACAATATCTTTGAGCGCTAGCCATTCATCACTGCCAAACGGAGATTCAAAATCCATCCGCAATAGTTGTTGATGATTACTAATCACCCGCCGTTTAATAATTGTACTGGTGGTTTCTGAATAATTAAAGGCACAATCAACACCCACTGAATTGAGTTTTTGTTGTAATACTTTAGCGGCATCATCAAGACCTGTAATACCGCACACCTGACTTTTTGCGCCAAGTGATGCAATATTCATCGCCACATTAGCGGCGCCACCCGGCAGCTCTTCTATTCGATCAACATTGACTATCGGAACAGGCGCTTCGGGGGATATACGGCTGGCTTTGCCGTGATAAAAACTATCCAACATCAGATCGCCAATAACAAGGACTTGTGCTGTATGGAACTGTGGAAATATTTGTTTCATCCCAATCAAAGGGGTCAGACTCGATTGATTTTAGACCTTTATTTTCTTTTGAGTTTCTGATCTCTCAAAATCAATCGAGTCTGACCCCTTTGATTCCCCCTTTAATTTAATTTCTAATTGCTTCTATTTTGCAGGCAAAAGGCTTTCCAGTCTATCCCAAACCTGTGCAACGCTAATATTCTGCATTCCGATTGGCTCGCCTTTCTTCGGATTTTGTAAAGCTTTATCCAATACATCACTGATAATATGGTGTTGGTTTTTGCCCTGTGTGCCAATTAACTTTGGATCGGTCGCGCCATAAAGCGTTACCGTTGGAATGCCTGCTACTGCGGCTAAATGCGCCAAACCGGTATCACTGCACACCGCGCCTGCGGCATTATGCGTGATTGTTGCCATATCATTTAATAACAGCCTAGGCAACGCAAAAGCATGTGAATTCACGCTAGCAATGTGTTGCGCACGTTGATATTCCTCATCATTTCCACACGGTAATAATACTGAATAGCCAGCAACAACCGCTTTCTCAATCAGGGATTGCCACGAGGCTACTGACCATAGTTTCGTGTTCCAACTGGCATTATGCACAAACAATAGATATTTTTTAGACAATTCGAAGTCTAGCTTAGGCAAGGCATAAACGCTTAGATCGACACCATAATCCGCAGGCTTATCTGGCAACTCATAGTTCAATGCTTGCGCCATTAGCTCGCGCATTTTTTCAATGGAGTGTTGTTTTCTATTAATGGTATAGCGATATTTATAAGACCAATGTGCGGGTTTTTCACGACAATAACCTTTATCTAAACCATGCACGTCACCTTTACGCAACCATGATACAACGGCACTTTTTAGATTACTTTGTAAATCAATAACAACATCATAGTCAGCGGCATTAAGTTGTTTGTAAAAATCTGGCAGACAGCCATCCTTCCAAGCCTTTATCGGTTGTTTTCGCCATTGCCTATGCGCAGTTTTAATCACGTGTTTTACGTTGGGATGCCATAACGGTACATCGGCAAAAGCGCGATCAACCACCCAATCAAATTCAATATCAGCGATCGCACATGCCGCATCTGTTATCGCAGGTAAGGCGTGCATTAAATCGCCCATTGAGGTTAATTTTATAATTAAAACGCGCATAGGGCTATGCTGAAATCAAGCTATGTGAGCTTGTCTTCATTGCCCTGATGTTGTTGGAGAATTTTCAAAAAAGCATCAGGATTTTTAATCTGGGTGAGCTCACCTTCACGGGGAAAATGTTTATCTAATAAACGCGATATCCAAAAGCGTAATGCTGCGGCGCGTAACACTAAATTCCAAAATTCTTGTTCCGCTTCTGTTAGCCCGCGATGCAATAAATAGGCATGCATTAAAGATTGGTAACGTGTGTGTTCAATTAAACCGTTTTCATCAATACACCAATCATTCACCACCACCGCCAAATCATAAAGTAGGTATTCATCACAGGCATAATAAAAATCAATAATGCCTTGTAATTCATCGCCCTTAAAGAGCGCATTATCGCGGAAAAGATCAGAATGCGTCATGCCAAAAGGCAAATCTAATTTGGCATATTGCGCTTGAAATGCCAGCTCTTTTTTCAATAATTCAGCGCTTTCATCCTCTAATAGTGGCACTAACTTAGCCGCGCTTTTTTGCCGCCAATCATGGCCTCGTTGGGTCGGTCTTTTAGCTCTAAACTCTTTGCCGACAAGGTGCATTCGGCCCAACACATCACCAATAACATGGCATTGTTCAACTGTAGCAACCGTGTCCACGCCTCGACCCGATAAGCGCGTAACTAATGCCGCAGGCTTGCCACATAATTGTTTTAAATAGCGCCCCTCTTTATCGGCTGCGGGATGCGCTGATGGAATATCATGCTGATAGAAAAAGGTCATCACATCTAGGAAGTAAGCTAATTCATCAAATGTATGGTGCTCAAATAAGGTAAGCACAAACTCGCCTTGCTCGGTGCTGACAAAATAATTAGTATTTTCGATACCGTTGCTAATGCCTTGATATGACACCAACTCACCCAGCGAATAATCTGCTAAAAACGCAAGCAAGTCATCGCGCGAAACTTCTGTATAAACTGACATAACAATCTAAAACCTAGAAACGGTAACTTACCACCTATATAAAACCCAATTAGGTACGAGATGACCTGATAATTCATGCTGTTGTGATTCTAGTGATCCATCGCCATCGGTATCAATAAAATAATAGGGTACACCCACTACTGGAGTCACTTTAATCATATAAAGCTGACCATTCATCCGATATTCTTCAATCATGCGGTCATCGTGTTGAATAATGGTTATCTCTGGTTCTATGCTTTCGCCATCCCTTAATGGCTCTGGAAGAACAGGCGGTTGTTGGATATTTGAATCTTCTGCCATAATATTAGCTGACATTAATAATGCAACAACGCCTACAATAGGCATAATAATTATAAAAGTAGTTTTATAAAACATCGTCGTTCTCCAAAATGATTATGCTAAATATAGCATTTTCAGCGCGAGGATTAAAGCACTCTATCCACTTACTATTTGTTGAAATAATTAGCCATGAAAGAAACAGCCCCTTTTATTCTTGTCGATGGATCATCCTATCTATATCGTGCCTACCATGCGATGAGCCAAGCCAAGCTCACTAATGCTCAAGGTCAAGCGACAGGGGCAATTTATGGCGTAGTTAATATGCTTAGAAAGCTACTCACTGAATACAAGCCCGAGCATATTGCGGTGATATTTGATGCCAAAGGCAATACCTTTCGCAATGATATGTATGCTGAATATAAAGCCACTCGCCCGCCGATGCCCGATGATTTGCGCGAACAAATTGAGCCTTTGCATGATGTGGTTCGCGCTATGGGCTTTCCATTGTTAATGGTATCAGGTGTGGAAGCGGACGATGTGATCGGCACCTTGGCGCATCAAGCTACTGCGTTGAAAATTAATACCGTCATTTCAACGGGCGATAAAGATATGGCGCAACTGGTCAATGAACATGTCACCTTGATCAATACCATGAGCAACACCCTCACCGATGTGAAAGCGGTGCATGATAAATACGGCATTGCGCCTAACCGCATTATTGATTACCTAGCACTGATGGGAGACAAAGTCGATAATATTCCCGGCGTGCCCAGTGTCGGACCTAAAACCGCCACTAAATTATTGCAGCAATACGATTCACTTGAAGGCGTGATTGCCCATGCCGACGAAGTCAAAGGCAAAATGGGTGAGAAATTACGTGAGGCTGCCGCTGACTTACCTCTGTCTTATCAACTTGCCACCATTAAACTTGATGTTGAGTTAGCAGACACGCCGACTAGCTTACGATTACAACAGCCTGATCATGATGCTTTGCTAACCTTGTACAAACATCTGCAGTTCAAAACATGGACTGCCGAATTAGTACGTAATCAAGTTAATCAAG
>CAYTAM010000082.1:5042-6880 GCA_964435685.1 uncultured Methylophaga sp.
GTCAGCCAGCTTGATTTAAGAAGCGAAACGGCAATAACAAGCGATCAGTCTAAAATAAAGCTGGCTGACACCTTGATTATGAAAAACTACCAAACAATTTTGACGCAGCAGCAATTACAAACATGGCTGAAAAAACTAAAAGATTCCGAGCTTTTTGCTTTTGATACCGAAACCACTAGCCTTAATTATCTTGATGCACGTATTGTCGGTTTATCGTTTGCTGTTAAAGCGGGCGAAGCGGCTTATTTACCCTTAAAACATGATTATATGGGCGCACCCGAACAGCTTAATTTTGATGGTGTAATGGCACAATTTAAGCCATTACTTGAAGATCCCGAGCAATTTAAAGTGGGGCAAAACCTAAAATATGATCGCCATATTTTATTAAACCACGGCATCGATCTGCAAGGCATTCAACACGACACCATGTTGCAATCATATGTATTAAACAGCACGGCAACGCAACATAATATGGATGCTTTGGCTGAAAAATATCTAAACCGTACAACTATTCATTTTGAAGATATTGCGGGTAAAGGAAAAAAACAACTTACCTTTAATCAAATTGATCTTGAACAAGCCTCGCCTTATGCTGCTGAAGATGCTGATATTACTTTGCAATTGCATCAAACACTGTGGCCACAACTACAAGCCGTTCCAAGTTTAGCAAAAGCCTACACCGAACTTGAAATGCCGTTATTACCTGTTATCAACACCTTAGAGCGCAACGGTGTCAATATTGATATTTGGATGCTGCAGCAGCAAAGTGATGAGCTTG
Source organism: uncultured Methylophaga sp. (assembly GCA_964435685.1). Taxonomy (GTDB): domain Bacteria; phylum Pseudomonadota; class Gammaproteobacteria; order Nitrosococcales; family Methylophagaceae. The sequence continues at coordinate 5,821 of CAYTAM010000082.1, forward strand.
GTTTAAAAATAGATAAGATGGAGAAACAAGCTTGGGATATTGCCGGTGAACAATTCAACTTGGGTTCACCTAAGCAGTTAGCTGTGATTTTATATGAAAAACTTGAATTACCTATATTGAAAAAGACACCTAAAGGACAGTCTTCAACCGCAGAAAGCGTACTGCAAGAGCTAGCAGATGAAGGCTATCAACTGCCACAAGTAATTATGCAATATCGTAGTTTAAGCAAGTTAAAGTCCACCTATACCGACCGACTACCTGAACAAGTAAATAGTACAACAGGACGAATTCATACCTCTTATCACCAAGCGGTAACCGCAACCGGACGCTTATCATCCTCTGATCCTAACTTACAGAATATCCCCATCCGCAGCGTAGAAGGCCGCCGGATTCGTGAAGCCTTTGTTCCCGCTGAAGGCTACACTTTGCTCGCAGCTGACTACTCACAAATCGAATTGCGCATTATGGCGCATTTGTCACAAGATCAAGGTTTGCTAAGTGCCTTTGCAGCCGGTGAAGATATTCACCAACGCACCGCCTCTGAAATATTTGAAGTAACATTAGAAGAAGTGACTAGCGATCAAAGGCGCAGCGCCAAAGCGATTAATTTTGGTTTAATTTATGGCATGTCAGCACATGGCTTATCAAAACAACTCGGCATTGAACGGCATCAAGCAGCGGATTATATGACCCTTTATTTTCAGCGTTATCCCGGCGTTAAAGAATATATGAACGCTACCCGTGAGCAAGCCAAATTGGATGGCTATGTCGAAACCTTGTTTGGTCGTAGATTGTATTTACCCGAAATAAATTCCAGCAACGGCATGCGTCGCCAATATGCTGAACGCACCGCGATCAATGCGCCGATGCAAGGCACCGCAGCCGATATTATCAAACACGCCATGATCGCTATTCAACAGTGGCTACAACAGAACGATAGTGATATTAGGATGATTATGCAGGTGCACGATGAATTGGTATTTGAAGTGCCGTTTGATCAAATTGAAAAAGCCAAAACAAATATTGCGAAATATATGATCGATGCTGCTAAGCTAGATGT
>CAYTAM010000083.1:0-6769 GCA_964435685.1 uncultured Methylophaga sp.
TATAATAGCGGAATCATACTTTTTCAAGAAATATAATTGTTATTAAATCATTAATAAGCGAATCATAAAATTATGACAAAAACAGAAGATGCCTTACATGTTTCTCTTTCTCCCCCTGGCGCTAATCATTTAGCGACAGAAGATGAAATTAATAGCTTGCCTAGGGATGCTATTTTCCCCACAGCAAATTATCCGTATGAAAAAAAGATGGGCAAGGTTAAATATGAAAGAGAGAAAAAATTATTGCAAATAGAGTTAGCAAAGTTTCAGCATTGGGTAAAAGAGACAGGGCAAAAATATTTGATTATTTTTGAAGGGCGTGATGCGGCGGGTAAGGGCGGTACCATTAAACGCTTTACCGAGCATTTAAATCCTCGTGGCGCACAAGTGGTAGCATTAGAAAAACCTGATAATCGTGAGCAAGGTCAATGGTATTTTCAGCGTTATGTACAACATTTGCCAACTGCAGGCGAAATTTTGTTTTTTGATCGCTCATGGTACAACCGTGCAGGTGTTGAAAGGGTTATGGGCTTTTGCACAGCAAGACAATATTTGGAATTTATGCGCCAATGCCCTGACTTTGAACGGATGATTTCACGAAGTGGTATTAAACTTATCAAGCTTTGGTTTTCAATTAGCCGTAATGAGCAATTCCGCAGACTGCATTCTCGCCAAAATGATCCACTAAAATTATGGAAAATCAGTGATATTGATTTAGCGTCACTGGATAAATGGGATAATTATTCCGAAGCAAAAGAAGCCATGTTCTTTTATACTGATACCAAAGATTCGCCGTGGACGGTGGTTAAATCAGATTGTAAAAGACGAGCACGGTTAAACGCAATACGCCATGTTTTGCACGAAGCTGATTATCCCAACAAAGATCATAAAATAGCCTGCGCACCCGATAAGCTAATTGTAGGTACTGCCGATACCATTTATGAAATGGGCGAAAAGCATTTGCAACACCCACCCTTTAAATTAGACTAGGCAGATAATTACATGCTAAAACAACTATTACGATACAGTCTGATACCGTTATTCTTGCTGCTGACAGCTTGTAATACCTTTAACACGGTAAATACGGTAGAAGAACCTAAGTCGGCTGGGTCAGGAATCTCCACAGAGTCTTCTTGGCAGCAAGCCTATGGTAAGCCGCAGGAAGCACAGCAAAATGAAATGTCTGCTCTTGCTGAACAAACTGTTTTTGTAGCACCAGTAGAATTATGGCAACGGATTAGACAAGGCTATGGCTTCCCCCAATCAACGCTTCACGCGGATACGGCAAAACAATTGGATTGGCTGGCGCGCAACCCTAAGCATATCGCTAGGATCGCTGAAAGAGCACAACCTTACTTGTATTATATTGTTGAGCAGCTAGAACAGCGTAATATGCCACTGGAACTTGCCTTATTGCCGGCGATTGAAAGCGCATTTCAGCCCTTTGCCTATTCCTCGGCGCATGCAGCAGGCTTGTGGCAGTTTATCCCCAGCACAGGTAAGCATTATGGTTTAGCGCAAAACTGGTGGTATGACGGGCGGCGTGACGTGGTCGCCTCAACAACTGCGGCGTTAGATTATTTGCAAAAGCTATACAATGATTTTGGTGACTGGAAGTTGGCATTAGCTGCCTATAATAGTGGTGAAGGTAGGGTTTCCAGAGCTATAAAGCGTAATCTTGAAGCGGGTAAGGATACGGATTTTTGGTCATTAAAATTACCCAGAGAAACGACAGCATACGTGCCAAAGCTTTTGGCAATTGCACAATTAATCGCGGAACCTGAGCAATATCAGATAACGCTTGAAGCTATTGCGAACCAGCCTTATTTTGCTATTGTCGATATCAAAGCACAACTTGATTTGGCATTAGCAGCAGAATTAGCAGATCTAACAACAGAAAAGATTTACCAATTAAACCCAGGCTTTAATCAGTGGGCTACTGCACCAGAAGGGCCGCACCGTTTGCTGATCCCAGTAGAAAAAGTAGATAATTTTTTACAAGCTTTAAAGACAGTACCTACTGATCAACGAGTACAATGGGCGCGTCATCAAATTAAAGAAGGTGATTCATTAGGTAAAATTGCTCAGCAATATAAAATAACTATATCTGCAATAAAAAAGGCGAACGGTATAACAGGGACAAATATCAGGGCAGGGAAACATTTATTAATTCCCGTTGCCTCAGGCAAGCCAACCGACTATCCATTATCGGCCAGCCAACGGCTAGTTAGTCGCCAAAACACCCCTCAACAAGGCAATAAAATCACCCATATCGTTAAACAAGGTGATTCTTGGTGGGAGATTGCTCAGCTTCATAATGTGAGTGTGAAAAAATTAACAGCATGGAATGGTAAAGTACCGCGTGATTATTTACAGCCAGGGCAAAAATTGGCGGTGTGGACAACACAAACACCTTCACAACAGAGCAGTAATAACGTTCGATCAGTGAACTATAAAATTCGTAGTGGTGATTCGTTGTGGAAAATTTCACAGAAATTTAACGTGAGCATTGCCCAAGTTAGGCAATGGAATGGGCTTAATACGAAAGCCATTTTGCAACCGGGACAGCATTTAAAATTATACGTTGATGTCACCGAGCAGCATAGCAATATATAAAGATTATTTTAGTTTAACCACCACCCGCGAACCCAAGTTGTCGCCATGCTTCATAACTAATAATAGCGACGGAATTAGACAGATTTAAGCTACGGTTATTTTCCTGCATGGGGATGCGTATTTTCAAGGCATTATCGATACTTTGATGAACATAATCGGGTAGCCCCGATGTTTCTGAGCCAAAAAGTAATACATCATCTTGTTGATATTGAATTTGATGATAAAACTGCTGTGCTTTGGTGGTGCAAGCAATAATTCGTTTATCGTGCATTGCCTCGGTAAATTGTTGGTAATTTCCATAGCGCGTTACATTGACCAAGTCATGGTAATCCAGCCCAGCACGACGTAGCGCTTTTTCTTCAAAGTCAAAGCCTAAGGGTTCAATTAAGTGCAAGCGGCAACCATTATTGGCGGCTAGGCGAATGATATTGCCTGTGTTGGGGGCTATGCGAGGTTCGAAAAGGGCGAGATTAAACATAAGGTCGTCATATTAAAGACCTTTTGAAGTAACCACAATCATTTTATTAATTTGCATGTCTTCCATGGTGTAAGAAATTCCGCCTGTGCCAAGACCTGAATGTTTTAAGCCAGCAAAAGGCATCCAATCAACACGAAAAGCGGTGTGCTCATTCACCATCACTGCTGAGGCATCTAATTGGTCTGATACATACATGGCCGTATCAATATCTTGGCTATATACCGATGCCTGAAAAGCGACATCAAGTGAGTTGGCGTTTGTAATAGCCTGATCTAAATTGGTGAAAGGATATACGCAGACAACGGGACCAAAGATCTCAGTAGTCGATACTTTACTATTTGGTAAAGGATTATAAAGTACAGTAGGTGCATAGCAGTGATTTGCTAATGCTTTACCACCGGACAATAGTTCAGCACCTTCAGTTATTGCTTGTTGTACCCACGAATCAATACGTTCAACCTCACCTTGTCGGATCAGTGGCCCCACTTCTGTTTGATCAGATAAAGGATCACCTACAATTAAGCTATTGGCAGCTTCACTAAGTTGTTGTGCAACATCACGGGCAATAGCTTCATCTGCAAAAATACGTTGTACCGATACACACACTTGCCCAGCATGGTAAAAGCCGCCTTTGGCTAAGGCAGGAATAGCACGTGTTAAATCAGCATCGGCTGTCATAATAACGGGGGCAACGCCACCATGTTCTAATGCGCAGCGTGTACCTGCGGCTAATTTAGAGCGAAGATACCAGCCCACTTTGGCACTGCCAATAAAGCTAAAGAAAGCAACACGTGGATCGGTCACTAATTTTTCTGCTACCAAATGATCGGCGGGGAGTACAGCTTGACACCATTCAGCGGGCAAGCCTGCTTCATGAAATAGTTTAACTAAACGGTAGCAGGATAAAGGTGTATTTTCAGCAGGTTTAACAATTACAGGGCAACCAGATGCAATAGCAGGACCAATTTGATGGGCGATTAGATTAAGCGGATGATTAAATGCACTAACTGCAACAACAACGCCAATAGGCTCTTTTTTCATTATGGTTAAACGATGTTCAGATGCGCCATTGATTCCCATTGGTACAGGTTTGCTACAATCACTGCGCAAGGTATCAACGCAGATCCTAATACTATCAATGCAACGTGCCATTTCCACGCGCGAATCTATTAATGGCTTGCCACCTTCACGTGCTGATTCTAAGGCTAATTCTTCTGCTCTATCTTCCATAATTGCAATGGCACGATCTAAGATTGCTATGCGCTCTGATGCTGGCAACCATTTGTCACGATTTGAAAATAGCGTGCTGGCGGTCGTAAGAGCTTGATCGATATCATCAATATTTGCAGTTTCAACGGTGGCAATTAAACTATCATCAAAGGGTGATGTAACATCCAATGAATGACTGTTTTTTTTATTGCGTCCAACTATTAATAGTGGAAAATGTTGCATATGTCTTACCTTTGGTTAAGGAGGCTCTGATCAAGTCCAATTATTTTAGACTTGCTAAAAGCGCCGATATTTTCCACGAAGATCGCAGCAATAGAACGACTATTACGGCTCACTTCGTGAAAAATAGCGACACTTTTTTCTGCGCCTAATTCTAATCGACTTAATCAGAGACTCCTTAAGGAGCCTCTGAGCAAGTCTGGGCGAAACAGCTTGCGTCAAAAACATTCAGTTTTAAGGCGAAAAACGCAGGTAATAGCGCGCTATTGCGAAGTTTTTTAACGCAGGAACTGGATGTTTTGGGCGTGAGATATAAGTTCATGACTTGCTCAGAGCTTCCTTAAGACCTTTATACGATACAGATTTTTTCTTTTAGCCCTTTGTTCAAGATAGCATGATTAAGCGAGTAGTCTACGGCTAAATCAATCAAGTGTACGCCTTTAGTGTCTAGTGCTTTTGCCAAGATTGCTTTAAAATCAGCATGACTTGTTGGACGATGACCTGTTGCGCCATAACTTTCAGCATATTTCACAAAATCAGGATTGTTATAATCTAAACCAAAATTATTAAAGCCCATACCTTCTTGTTTCCACTTGATCATGCCATAGGCACTATCATTGAGGATAATGACCACTAAGTCTAGATCCAAGCGAACAGCGGTTTCCATTTCTTGTGAATTCATCATAAAACCACCGTCACCACAAACGCTAATCACTTTACGATCAGGGTTAATCAGTTTAGCCAGCATAGCCGATGGCAAACCAGCACCCATGGTTGCTAAAGCATTATCGAGCAGTAATGAGTTGTTTTGGTAGCAAGGATAATTACGAGCAAACCATACTTTATATACGCCATTATCAAGCGTTAAGATCCCATCTTCATTGAGTTCCTCACGAATAATTTGAACAGCACTCTGCGGTAATAAGGGAAAGCGCTCATCGTTACTGTATAGAGATAAGCGCGTTTTTATTTCGTCTTTTACACGGTAGAAATAATCAAAGTCCCAACTATCTTGTGGGCTTAATGCATCACTTAGACGATTAACCGATGTAGCAATATCACCCACCACATCTAATTGAGGGAAATAAACCGCATCAATTTGTGCGGGCGAGAAGTTCACATGGATCACATCTTGACCGCTCTCTTTCATAAAGAAAGGCGGTTTTTCAATCACATCATGACCTACATTAATAATTAAATCAGCACGCTCAATAGCGCAGTGTAAAAAGTCATTATCAGATAATGCGGCTGTGCCAAGGTAAGCATCATGGCGTTCATCAATTACGCCTTTACCCATTTGTGTATTGAAAAACGGAATGCTGGTTTTTTCGATAAATGCCAACAACGCTTTACTCGAACGTTTGCGATTAGCACCTGCGCCAATAAGTAATAAAGGCATTTTTGCCTTTTTAATCATTTCAACAGCTGTTTCAATAGCATGGCTATCGGCATCGGGTCGGCGAGTCGTGGCTACTTTATATAATAATTCATCAGCCTCTTCTGCCGCAATATCTTCAGGCAACTCAATATGCACGGCACCGGGACGCTCTTCCATGGCAAGACGAAAGGCTTCCCGTACGGTTGATGCGGTAGTATTGCCGTGTACAATTTGCTTAGTGTATTTAGTGATGGGTCGCATCATATTAACCACATCAACAATTTGAAACTGACCTTGTTTACTCTCTTTAATTGGTTTCTGACCGGTAATCATCAACATTGGCATGCCGCCAAGTTGCGCATAAGCGGCGGGGGTGACAAGATTAGTCGCGCCGGGACCAAGCGTTGCTAAACATACGCCGGGTTTTCCTGTCAGCCGTCCATACGTTGCCGCCATAAAACCTGCACCTTGTTCATGGCGGGTGAGGATCAGTCTAATAGAAGAGCCTTGCATAGAATCAAGAAAATCTAGGTTTTCTTCACCGGGAATACCGAAAATATATTCGACCCCTTCATTTTCTAGAGCCTTAACAAAAAGATCGGATGTTTTCATAATTATTTCCCTTTATTTTAGTCGAGTTGGCTTTTTTCTCACTTTAAAAATTGCGATAGTGATGCGAATTCAAGATATATTAAATGATGGTGTTAATCTTATGTCGACCCTTCCTTCTTTTTCTTGATAAATTTATTTTAAATAACAATTGTTAACATTGTGAGCTTAAAAGCAATCTTAGATTCAACCAATAAGAGCAAGGTTGAGTTTTATTTCACCCATGCGCTATTCCTAGC
>CAYTAM010000084.1:0-6745 GCA_964435685.1 uncultured Methylophaga sp.
TTAGCCTCGCATTCTACTGAAATTCAAGCTCTGATCGGTGAGCATGATGATTACATTACTGAAGTAAATTTAGCCGCAAAAGCTTGGCTAAGTAGCCTCGCTAATAACTTGAAACAAGGCGCTATCTTTATTTGTGATTATGGTTATCCAAAAGCTGATTATTATCACCCACAGCGCAATAAAGGCACCTTAATGTGCTATTACCAGCAGCAAGGTCATGCCGATCCACTTATTTTGCAAGGCTTGCAAGATATTACTGCCCATGTTGATTTCACCTTGCTGGCGCACACTGCTGTTGATAATGGGCTTGAGGTGGCAGGCTTTCAATCACAGGCAGATTTTTGCTTGCTGGTGGTATCACCAAGTTAAGCCATCCAGGCAATTATGCTGAGTTTTTAATACTCCAGCAAGCAACTGAAATTAAACAGCTTACTTTACCTTCTGCAATGGGCGAAAAGTTTAAGGTACTAACGTTAAGTAAAAATCTTGATCAACGTTTGCCCTGTTGCCAATTCGCTGATCGTCGCTACACTTTATAAAGACCATAAAAAGAGGAGCCTATTAGCCCCCTTTTTTACTCCAGCGTTTTAAAATTACGGCGCTGGCGTTGACTCTAACTCGTTAATTTTCTGTTTTAAACGCTCAATTTCAGCACTCATTTCAAACAAAATTTCTTTAATGCCTCTGACATCATCACGTAAATTACCCATTCCTTGCTCGTTTCGTGCAACATCTTCTAATAATTCTGGGCTTACCGCGCCATCAAAATCATTTTTGCGATTGTTCGCTTCTGCTAATACGGTTGCAATATCAATCACTAGCCAGTCAGTACGTTCTTTATCTGTTTCAGGATCAATATAGTAAGATTGACCTTTATCTATTGCCACACGTGTGTGAGGCTTAGAGTCAAACGTACGCTTCCCTGGCAACAATGGATGAAGCCTGCGATCGATCTCTTGTCCCGTCAATTTGTCTTTGGTTCTAAAGTCTTGATGGATTAAGCCAAAGATAATATTTAAACGACCATCCTTTATAAATGCTCGACCACTATTTGTTTTGCTTTCCGTGGTAATTAAACCCGCATGTTTTCCAATTATTACAAAGTTAATATCTTCGTTTGCTTGTGCCTGGCTAAACCCATTTGCCATGGCTATGCTTAATAATTGAAGCTCACCTATAGAAAATAAAGGTATGTCTCTTCTTGTCAGCCCCACCCGCACGTTCACATACAACGAACCTAAAACCGTTCGTAACTCTTCGGCGGTAATGACGGTTGGATGCTCGTTGGCTGGATCGGGTAGATCACTATCAACAATTTTTACATATTGCAATCTTGCTTCCCATAATGTGCGCCCTTGTTGACCTTGCAATATTTCAGTATCTGTTTCAGGGTCATCGGCCTTAAACAAACCGCCTCCACAGCCTGTCAATCCACCGACTAATAATAGGCTGATAGCCACAACACCACTATATTTAATAAATTGTCGCATAACACTTTCCTCTTTAATTTTTTGATCTCTCAATCACGTGGGCTTCAGCTTTTTGATCTCGACTTAATAATTGTTGCACTGCTTGACGAGGATCACAGCCTTCAAATAATATTTTGCATACCTGTTCTACAATGGGCATTTCAACACCCACTTGTTGTGCACGCATCAGCACTTCACGGGCAGCATGCATGCCCTCAACCGTTTTTCCTACCGCTATAATAGCCTGTTCAACTGGTAAGCCACCACCAATCGCTAAGCCAAGCTGGCGATTACGGCTTTGATCATCGGTGCATGTCAAAATTAAATCACCTATTCCCGACAAGCCAAACAGCGTTTCTGTTTGTGCGCCCAGCTTTTCTGCCAACCGCAAAATTTCTGACATGCCTCGGGTAATTAATGCTGCTCGCGTATTTGCACCGTAGCCCAAACCATCAGCAATACCCGCAGCAATTGCCATTACATTTTTTACTGTCCCGCCCAACTGCACACCAATTACATCATCGGTAGTATACACACGCAATGTCGGGCTGTGCATTGCCGCCGCTAGTGCGCCCGAAAAAGCTTCATCTTGCGCTGCAACCGTTATCGCTGTCGGCAAGTTTTTAGCGACTTCCATAGCAAAAGATGGTCCTGAAATAATGGCTAAAGGATGGGTATCACCCAATATCTGTTGCGCTGTATCAAATAAAAACATGCCCGTTTCAGGGGTTAAGCCTTTGGTTGCCCAGCTAATTGGAAGATCCTCTGCAATTACCGGCTCCAATTCTCGCAACATGCCACTAAAAGCAACGCTCGGTACCGAGATTAAAATATGCTGTGCATATTGTAACGCCGACTTTAAATCAGGTGGGACAAGTAAACTGTCAGGAAATGACCGCCCAGACAAATAACGCTCGTTACTTCTTGATTGCCGCATTTCTGCTAAATGTGTTGCGTCTCGCCCCCACAATAATACTTCATGCCCATTTCTAGCCATTGCAATCGCAAGCGCTGTTCCCCAAGCACCGGCACCCACCACCAAAGTTGGAAATAATTGATTCGATTCGTCTGACACGTGGTTGCCTGTGACGACTAATTTAGTGTTTTGTTTTTTCCGTTGCTTGTTTTTTTGCCTGTTCAATTTGATTCATATATAAAGCATCAAAATTCACTGGCGCAAGCACTAGCTGTGGAAAACCGCCCTTTAAAACAATATCTGAAACTACTTCACGTGCAAAAGGAAATAAGGTATTTGGGCAATAACTACCTATCAAAGGACCCATTTCTTGATCGCTATAACCCGTTAGTGAAAAGATACCTGCTTGCTTGACTTCAACTAAAAAAGCAATTTTATCACCTACTTTTGCCGTCACGGTAACCGCCAAGGTGATTTCGTGATTGTCATCGTCAACACGATTATATTCATTGCCTAATTGCAGATCCAGCTGAGGCTTCCACTCATCACGAAAAATTTCTGGGCTATTGGGTGTTTCAAAAGAAATATCTTTTGTATAAATTTTTTGAATAACAAATCGTGCTTGTTGCTCTTCGGGTGCTGCTGCTTTTTGTTCTGCCATGATGTTTCCTTAAAATGTAATTACGATTCAAATAGTAAATTATCTAGTTTTTTCTCTCTATCAATAGCCACCAGATCGATATACCTACCAATGGCTTCATTATCTATAAATATTTGTGGCACCGTTCGTTGCCGACTTTTTCCATCATTTCCTGACTCTTGGCTGGATCGAGATCAATTCAGATCTCCGTGTATTCAATCCCTTTTCGCTCCAGAAACTGGATGTTTTGGACGTGAGAGAGATATGAGTTCATCACTTATTCAGGGGTTCCTTTAGCTAAAGAGGGGCAATTTGGCATCTTTCCAAGAATTTAAGCCGCCCTTTAACACATATACTTGGGTAAACTCTCTCTTGCTTAACTGTTTCGCCGCACCGCGTGCCCGGTGTCCACTAGCACAGACTAATATGATCGGCTGCGCTTTATCTTTTAACGATCCAAGATTATCTGCCAATGTTGATAATGGCATATTGGTTGAATCAGCGATATGTTCTTTGCCAAACTCTGTTGTCTCCCTTATATCTAAAAACAGGGCTTTTTGTTGATTCACCAATTGAACCGCTTGCGCAGCATTAACGGGGATCATGCCTGATATTTTTTGATTGAGTGTGTCTGACATAAGCATTGCTGACAATATCACAAACAACGTCACCAACACCCAGTGATTAACAATAAATTCACCTAAATTTTCCATATTTAACCTTTCACTTTTGAACTTTCGCTAGTGCAAAAAACGTCACGCAACATTTCAACCAAACTGAGTGTACGCGCATCTTTAACACGATAATAGATTCGATTAGCATCACGCCGTGATTCCAGCACCTGTTTATCTCTTAATTTTGCCAAATGCTGTGAAACATTGCTTTGCGTGGTGCCTACACATTCAACAATATCTTGCACTGCAAGCTCATTTTCACCTAAAGCACACAAAATTTTCAATCGGAGCGGGTGCGACATCGCTTTAAGCGCATGTGCAGCCTGCTCAATATCATTATCATGGGCAATAAGAAATGACGTTTTTTGCTGAGACACTATATGATTTACCATTCGTTACATAACAACAATCTGCTACAATCTAGCTATATAATATCAATGATTGGCAACTATTAGCTACTATATTACTATTAATACCCTTTTTCACACTATGAAGGATGATTATATGAGTCACCCCCACCGCCCACTTGCGCTAATTATTTTAGATGGATGGGGTTATAGTGAAGATCCAGAATCTAATGCTATCCTTGCTGCCAATACACCGGTATGGGATCAGCTTTGGCAAGATTATCCACATACCCTTATCAGCGCCTCAGGTGCTGGCGTTGGTTTGCCAGGAGAGCAAATGGGGAATTCGGAAGTAGGCCATCTTAATATGGGTGCAGGACGTGTTGTTTACCAAGAGTTTACCCGGGTAAGTCGCGCTATTAGCACAGGTTCATTTTTTTCTAACCAGACCTTAACCCATGCTGTCGACCAAGCAGTAGACAAAGATGCCGCTGTTCATATCTTTGGTTTATTGTCACCTGGCGGTGTTCACAGTCACGAAAATCATATTCAAGCAATGGTTGAGTTAGCCGTACGCCGCGGTGCTAACGCCGTCTATATTCACGCCTTTCTTGATGGACGTGATACACCACCAAAAAGTGCGCACGATTCAATTAAAGCAATGGAAGAAAAATTTGCAGAACTGGGCGGTGGACAGTTTGCCACTATAATTGGTCGCTATTTTGCGATGGATCGTGATCAGCGTTGGAACCGTGTTGAAATAGCCTACCGCCTACTCACTGAAGGAGAAGGCGAATTTCAAGCATCCTCTGCGCTAGAGGCATTAGAATTGGCCTATCAACGCGATGAAAAAGATGAGTTTGTGAAAGCAACCAGCATCATCGCTGCGGGTGAGAAGCCTGTTAAAATTAACGATGATGATGTGGTGGTGTATATGAACTTTCGCTCGGATCGGGCTCGTCAATTAACACAAAGCTTTATTGATGCTGAGTTTGATAGTTTTGAACGCCCTCGGCTCCTAAAACTGGCAGCGTTTGTCACATTAACAGAGTATAAAAAAGACTTTACAGCGCCCATTGCTTTTCCCTCTGAAAAACTAAATAATGTGTTAGGTGAACACCTTTCTTCTTTAGGTTTGCGCCAATTACGCATTGCTGAAACTGAAAAATATGCCCATGTTACTTTTTTCTTTAATGGCGGTCGAGATGATCCCTTTGAAGGCGAAGATCGCATCCTAATCCCCTCGCCTGATGTAGCCACCTATGATCTACAACCCGAGATGAATGCCGCAGAGGTCACCAGTGAACTCGTTAATGCCATTGCATCCAACAAATATGACGTTATTATTTGTAACTTTGCCAATGCTGATATGGTCGGTCATAGTGGTAACTTTGAGGCTACAATCAAAGCAGTTGAAACATTAGATAATTGTTTAGGTCGCATTTGGTCAGCCCTAAAACAAAATGGGGGTGAAATGATTATTACTGCCGATCATGGCAACGCAGAATTGATGACCAACCAACAAACGGGTCAAGCGCATACTGCCCATACCAGTAACCTTGTTCCTTTTGTTTATGCCGGTCGTGAAGTTGAAAAAATGGAAGCTGGAACCTTATCAGATATAGCCCCTACAATTTTATCGTTAATCGATCAACCTATTCCAGCAGAAATGGGTGATCTTATATTGATCAAAACAAAGTAGGTTTATGGCTATACGCTATTTTTTTACTCTCCTGCTTTTTTACACAAGCTCTACCGTACTGTGGGCAGCAAAAGATGCTACGGCAGCACAGCAACTTGAAGATGTAAAAACAGAGATCAACACTTTAGTTGAACACGTTGCAACAGACAAAGCCTCGCAGACCGAACTATTTGAACAGTTAAAACAACAAAGTCGCGCCGTTTCTAGTTTGAATAAGACATTACGGGATCTTAAGCAACAAATCCAGCAACACACTATCGAACTGGCACAAATCGAAGAACGTCAACAGCAACAACAGCTTAGCCATAACTTTGAATTAACTGCTCTCAATAAACAGATCCGCGCAGCCTACAACACTAGTCAGCCTGACTTTATAAAAGTACTTTTAAACCAGCAGGATCCCGCCAGTTTTAGCCGCTCTTCTATCTATTTCCATTATTTCAATCAAGCAAGACAACAGCAACTAAACCAGATCAGCACAACCTTACAAAATCTCACCGCCGATCAAAAAGCATTATTTGCCGCCCAAAAGAAGCAACAACAGCTCTACGACCGACAGCAACAACAGCAACAAGTATTACAACAGCAAACACTGCAACGTCAAGCCACGCTTGCTGCACTCGATCAGAAAATTGCTAGCCAAGATGCGCGCTTAATGCTATTAAAAGAACAACAACAATCATTGCAAACATTGCTGGGCTCACTGAATAAGCCCACAGCTAATATTGGCTCTAACAACGGACACAAGGAATTCTCGAAACGTGTAGGCTCACTAACATGGCCAGTACAAGGTAAAGTGCTTGCCCGCTTTGGCAGTACACGTAAGCTTGGCAAATTAAAATGGCAAGGCATTATGATTGCCAGCCCAGCGGGTAAAGACGTTGTTGCCAGCGCACCTGGTCGCGTTGTTTTCTCTGACTGGTTAAGAGGCTTTGGCTTGTTAATGATTATTGATCATGGTGACCAATACATGACATTATATGGCAATAATGAAACA
>CAYTAM010000085.1:0-6719 GCA_964435685.1 uncultured Methylophaga sp.
AGAAGAAATATCATGATAGTCCTGTGCTGCTTATGGGTAACAGGCAGTCCTAGGTGGCTGTTCTTATTCTATTTTCAGGTTAATCACCTTGAGCGGTGGCTTCTTTTAACCGATAATTTAGCTAGAAAAGTGGTTTGACTAACAGAGCGAGCGTAACGTTTTAGAACTTATAAGCAACAGAAGCGCTGATAACATCATGAGAATAATCTGCAACAGGTAAGTTTGAGGAGAAAACAGAATGTTTATATTCTAGCGTGCCAGACATTTTCTCACTGAATGATACTTCCCATTCAACTTTATATTGGCGTCGATTATCATCACGCTTTTTACCAATAGAGTTTGTCACAGAAGAATAGTCTCGGGATTCTAAACGCCACCCAGCTTTAAGCTTAGTTTTATAGCTACCAAGCTGTATTTTTTTAATGAATCTTACTTTAAAGTTATGTGAGTCGTAATCAAACTGTGAGTCATTAGCATCTTCATCTTTAAATTTATAGCCAACTATTACATATGTATTTGTTTTATCCAAAAAATAGTAAACATCTGTATTGTAAGCGTGGCTGTCAGCATCACGATCATTCCGCCCATCAAAATCTTTATTCATATAGGTATAAGCAGCCCGTACATAGATCTTCTTCCCAAAGAGTTTAGACACATAGGGCGAAACTTGCTGTATATCTAAAAGGGCATCATTATCGAGCTGCGTATTTATAAATCTGTAAGCTACTCCAGCATTGACCAAGCCAAAGTCATGTTTTAAATCCGCGGATAAAAAATGTGATTGTATGTCAAATTCATCAAACTCATTATGTAAACTTTGTGATAGTTTATACGTCAGCATTAGTTCGGTATCTGTTGTTAATGCGACATTGTAGTTTAAGCCAAAGTCAATCAGTGCTGAATGATCATCTTCATTAGAGAGGGTGTCAATATCTGTAACGGATAATCTATTATCGTGTTTAACCCCAATACTTAACTCACCACCAAAAGATGACGCTGTTGTTTTAGTGCTGTCTGCGGCGAGAGCGTAAGTTTGGCTTATGCATGCCCATGTGGTTACTATGCACAGTAATGTGTTTTTTCTTTTAGAAAAACTATTTATATGTTTCATATTTATTTATTTTATACTCGTTATCTGTAATTGTGTAAATATAAAGCTTAGAACCATGCTTGAAAACGAATTTGCATAATATCAGCATTTTCATCTACTCCCCTTCGGTTTGGTTCTGCGGTTACATTGATATAATTAGCCATAACACGAACATGGCGATTGATATACCAATTCACACCAAGGGTCGTATTGTGACCAGACCCACCAGTGACACTTTCATCTTCAAGGTCGAGCTTACTATACCTTAACGCTAGTTCAACTGCACCATATTTAGATTTAGGCTTTATACGGGTAAAGGCTCCTGACTTTGAGGAGTATCGCCGCTTTTCGCCAGTAGCAAACCAACTACCTTGTATATACCAGCCATCAAAGGTTGGGTTAGCCCTGTTATTTCTATTGAGTTTTGCCATTACATACTCAGCTTGAAGTGACCAAGGACCATTTACCACGGCAGCTTCTAAACCGTATAAAGATTTTGATTCGACACTTCTAAGTCTACCCGTTGACAGTAGTTTGCCATCAGTATAATGGCTTTCGGGGCGGGTACTAAAGCGCGCAGTTTGATCAGAAGCTAAATTTTGTTGGACGGTAGCTACACCTAGGTGAACCAGTAAATCACCGGATTTAATAGGGGTGTAAGTCAGCCTACCAGCAAAATCATGACCCCCCCCTTTATTTTGGTTTCTTTTGGCAATGGTATCGCCAAAGATCCCTACAGTGGCAGACCAATTATCGCCCCATGTATTTGCGGTAGCTCCTAATGTATAGCTTGGGGAAAAAAGGTTGATGAGGCTACGCTCCATAAATGTTATATGATTAGAGCTAGTTAGCTCTTCAAGGCTGAAGGGTTGTTGTAAATTACCCGCTCTAAAACGCCATCCGTTTAGACCGAAGTAGCCAAGATAGGCACCTTTAATTCGGAAATCTTTATTTGATGTTGCATCATAACTATAACTATAACGCCAGTCTTGATAGATACGACCACCCACCTTAAGGCGTAATCGTCGGATTTCACTCCCATCATTTAAAGGTGTTACATCATCATTATACCAAGCTGCATCAGCGTGAATTCGCCCACCGACTTTGATAGTGAAGTTTTTATTTTCAGATTTGAACGATAGGCTATCACCCAGTGTGGAGCCATAAACAGCTGACGGTATCGTTAAGGATAATGTGACAGCAGGTAATATGCGTAGTAAATATTTGTACATAATATAATCTCGACTTTTGAATATTAAGGTATTTAAAATATATAGGAGGCAAGCATGCCGTAGGACATGCATTCAGCAAAGGAGTGACCACTTTTAGGTAATAGAATGAATTGAAGTTGAGAATCAAGCTCCAATCTATTACTTTGTTTTAACAGTGAATTTGCCCAACGGGCTGCTCTTTCAACACGGTTAAAACCTTGTTGCTTATTTATTTTATTAGTGCGGTTAAGGCTAGAGTCTGACTGTGTGTCCTCTTCACCCACTGCAATGGTAATAGGTATTTTAAGAAAATCAGCTAACTGTACTTCTGAAACATTAAACATGAATTGGGCATCATCACTGCTTGCCAAGCCGTAAGGAAAAGCTAATTGCAGATCTGGAAATGTATACCAACCTGCTGCGCAGCAGATTAGCTTTGATATTTTTTTAGGGTATCGAAGGGCATAGCGGTGAGCAAACTGCGCTCCACCTGAAAACCCAAACAAGTCAAACTGTTTAATATGTAAATAGAACCTTTTTTCTACATCAGCAATAATATTATTTAAAACCTCATCAGAACGAAACCAATCTTTACCGACCTTATGGCGTTGGTATGATGGGTGATAGTGTTTGCTAAATAAGGGTGCGATAACAATGGTGTTGTTTGCTTTAGCGCCTTTAATCAATAACTCTATCTGTTCTGTAGACTTTCTTGAGATGCCATGTATACACACAAGCACTTTGTTATCTAATCCAAATTCATAGCCACTAGGTATAAAAATTTTATAGGTATGAGATGGTAAGTTGTCGACTTGGAGTTGGAGTGTTTCTATATCCATATTAGGACCATAAAGTAATGTATTGATCTTAGCCATTGGCTATCTCCTTGTTAATAATTGAATCTTCTGCCGAATTCTCTAGTAATGTAATAGAAAACTCATCTGGAGCCCCAACCCAACTTATACCGCCATTTTTAATTAGCCAGATTTGATCAGCTAATAAAATATGGTCAACATTGTGGGTCGCCATAATGATGGTGCCTGCATAATTTTGAATAATAGCTGCAAAAAGCTCCTGAGCCTTACCATCAAGAAAGCTATCAGCCTCATCAAGCAGTAATATTTGTGGTGAACCCAGTAACGCCCTGGCTAGACTGATACGTTGTTGTTCACCAAGCGAAAGATTACTTCCGCCTTCCGTAACGCGTCTGTCTAAGCCATCAGCGTGTCGTGCAATCATGGCGTTTAATCCGCAGCAATCAATAACGCGTTGAATTTCATCTGCAGGGGCCGTAGGCCACCGATAGCAAATATTTTTACGTATTGACCCTTTCAATAGTGGTAGTTCAGGGCTGACCATACCGATAGTGCTTTTCAGAAAACGTTCATGGAGCTTTGATACATTGAAATTATCAAGTGTTACTTGACCAGAGCTAGGTCGCATTAGTCCAGAAATTTGGGCAAGCAATGATGATTTACCTGCGCCATTTTTACCCAGAATAACGATCTTTCGACCGGGTTTAATGGTTAAATTAGCAAACTTTTTGCCATTAAAATCCTTCAGGTTTGTCAATGTAATAACACCAGCACCAATATCTTTAGGGTGTTCACGCCGAGCAGCACCAGTTTTCACTAAAAAACGATCAAGCTTTTCATAGGCAATAGTTGCACCATGCCAGTATTCATACAACCTTCCTATATTGCGTAAAGGCTGATTGAGCAGGGCAACAAATATCATTGCCGCAACAACGGTGCCAGCAGAGATCGCGCTATCACCATTTTTAGTGAGCATAACCCCTACAAGTAAAGCCAAAGAGGTAGCAATTAATAAACTGCCCTCAGTGACAGCACGATGCATCCCTATCGCTTGTGCTCTTGTCACCATAGCGCTTACTAGACGTTGACTTTGTTGTTTTATACGATTTTTTTCACGCTGCCGTTGGCCTGAAATTTTTACCGTAGTAATTGATGCTATTTTCTCAGTCAAATTATTGGCAAGGTATGAGCGACTACGTCTGGCCTCTCTAAAACTATGCTGAAGTCTATGCCCTAAAAAACCTGACAATAAGGCATTGACTAACAGCACAGAACCAACCGTCAATGCCAAAGTAAGATTGATAAAACAAAGGGCAGTAATGGCTGTTATCAGTGTGATACCTGCCACAATCATTCGGGCAAGCCCTAAGCTTATCCATTGCTTGATTGCGGTTAGATCACTGGCAAATCGTAAAATAATATCACCGCGTCTTTGATGATCTAGTTGCCTTAATTCAGTTCTACATAATCTTGAAAACATGCGATTACGTAGTTCATGAACATAGTCTTGTCCTAGTGCTTCCGCATCGGTTCGCTCTTTATATTTGAGCCACGATGTTATCAAAGCAATAGCGATGAAAGGTACGGCTGATTGCCAAAATAGGAATGGCATATCATTAGCTCTGATATAGTGGTCAAAAATATTTTTTACCAAAATAGCAAAACTAATAGCCATGGCTGCTTGCAACGCACCATTAAGACCTAACCAGATAAACTTAATCTTTCGTTGAGGACTGAAAATAGGGGGTAATTTCATCAGCTGCTCATCTCAGCTGATACAGATTCTGAAATACCATTTAAAATAAAGTGATGAATAGTTTTGCTAATCAGATCTTCAGTTGTCAGGATAGGTAAAGGACAAATGTTTTTCGCTTCATCTGTTGCCACAGGCGATGCAGTAATCGCACCACTGGCCGCTATTACAGGCAAGTTTCGTTGTTGTAGCCATTCAATACCTGAACAAACACTTAATGCCTCAGCTGCCGCAAAAAATACGCCATCGACACAGTCGTAAAATGCTGAGGACTCAAGTAAGCCACTTGTTTCAGTTTGAGCAAGCCCATCTGCTATTTCAAGAATAATAGCGCCAACGTCATAGTTAGATAAATGATTAACCTGACGATGCATGATGGTGATGATCTGTTCAGTTGTCATTTTATGGGTACTGGCAAAACCGATGTCCGTAAAGTCAATAACAGGGTAAGCACCCGCATCAATCATTTTCCAAGAATCAAGCCCCGATCCTGTCCCCGTTATTTTTGCTGAGGCTACTTTTAGACCTGAGTTAATAAGCCCTTTAACAATATTAGCCGCTGTTGTTGTTTTGCCACCATTCATAGAGCTGCCAGTAACAGCAATAATGAGTGGTCGCTTAATTTGGCTAGGAATATTGGGTAATGCCGATTGGTTGAGGTTCATTATATTTTTATTACGATCTGCAAGTAGACCAATAGGCGTTATTTTGGTGGCATTTTTTACTCTATTATGTTTTGTGATTACTTTTGAAGCTATACCGCCAGCAGCAACAAGATCACATTTTTCAAGCGTTTCAGGCATTGTTGACAAAAATTGGTCAGGGGCATATCGATGACCATAACTAATAATTATTTCATCGCCGACATAGAGGTGGGCACGTCGTCCAGATGGCAGTTCTAACCTAGCATGTTGCCCAATACGGTCAACCCTAGCCAGTAATAATTGTCCTGGCTGTGGCGTGATATCACCTGTAACTAGGTAGCGAAAAGATTTCATTGACACATTGCGGGTGACATACGAACGTTTTGCTGTTGCAATACGTGATGGATTAAGCCGCGCGTGTTTTTTTAGTGAATCTATTCTTGTAATACTGCTCATGATTTTCTCCAAATTATTGTATAAAAGTCATTGTTGACATCTGATATACGTTTGAAGAGAAGAGTTTATTCAATTAAAATAGTTTTTTTCTTCTGTACGGATTATAAAGCAGTAAATTATGCTGTGAAACATAGGCGGGGCTTGAGTTTTACTATAAGATAAAAATATCGTATTTTTGGTATAAAACGCATGCTGTTGTATGATGTTTACAACCAACGCAAGCCAATAAAAAAGGCAATCAGCATTGCAAAAGCCGCCATACTAAAGGTGGCTGTCGGACCGGGCGATAACCAAAAATAACCACTCAATAAACTACCAATCGCACCACCGATACCAAAACTAACACTAACACTGCCATAAAGTGCTTGGCCTCGGCCTTGGTTTCTGCCGACAAAGTTTTTATGCACCCAAAAATAAGGAAAACGTCCCCTTTAATTGTCCTGATAATTCAGTGGTAAATTTGGCATTATTCATCTTGTGGCTCTCTCGTGTTTGGGTGTTTTGTCTATGTACCTGACATTTTAACACGAAAGACCACTTTTTACTATATTATTCAACCACTTGCGTTTATTTTAGCGCTGTTTTGAACCCCGAAAACTTGAGTTATAAACTATACTACGATGCGCCACCTTGACCACAATGATTATTAATTTTTCATCTTCAATTTCGTAAATGATGCGATAAACACCTTGTCGAATTCGATAGCGTTGTTGACCAGAAAGCTTAATACACGCTTCAGAACGTGGGTCA
>CAYTAM010000086.1:0-6450 GCA_964435685.1 uncultured Methylophaga sp.
AGAGATGCCCATATAGAACAAGCAACAGGCAGAGTGGTAGTTGCATGCTTTGGCAGTAACATTGCCCGCCTACACACGCTAGCTAAAATTGCTGAAGAAACTGACCGACATTTAGGGCTTTTAGGGCGTTCCTTAATTAATATGGTATCCGCGGCTAGAGTAAGTAATGTCTGGCAATATGGTAAAACCTTAGTCGATCCTGTACATTTAGCTTATTTGCCTGCAAATAGCGTATTACTTGTAGCAACGGGCAGCCAAGGCGAGCCGAGAACCGCTTTAAATCGCTTAAGTATGAACACCTTTCGAGATTTACAGCTAGAAGCTAATGATACGGTGATTTTTAGTTCAAAAGTCATTCCTGGTAATGAGTTGGCTATTGAGGCGTTAATTGAGCGGCTTAAGGCGATGAAGTTAAATGTAATTACAGCTGATAATAGTGCTGTTACTATTCATGCATCCGGCCATCCGACCGCTGATGAACTTAAATTAATGTATAACTGGGTAAAACCTGGCTGTGCCATTCCTGTGCACGGTGAATTACACCATTTACAAGCTAATGCCAAAATTGCAAAATCAGTAGGTATTCAACAACAACTATTAGGGAAAAATGGTGATCTTTATTTTATTGCACCTAATAGGGGTATACGACGTAATGCAGTTAAAATAGGCCGATTGGGTGTGTTAAACAAAAAACTAGTTAAAATCTAAAGGGGGATTTGATTAATGATGTTTACTGTTGATTGGGCACCAGGATTCCTATGGGCTAAGTTATGCTAACAGCATTATTACAAATGGTGCTATTAATTGCATGTGGAGTTGCATGGAGATATATTGCGCCTAATTATATTTCCACCCTATCACATCGACGTTCAATAACGGATTTAGTGTTTTATATTTTATTGCCGGCCTTGGTGTTAGATGTTATTTGGCAAACACCGTTAAATAAATCCTCACTGCAGATCTCATTTTTAGCAATGAGTGGCGTAGGACTTTCTTTAGGGCTAATGTGGTTTGCGCTTCGATTGTTTAAAGCAAATAAAAAACAAACAGGCACATTATTATTAGCAGCAGCCTTTCCCAATGCAACTTACCTTGGATTACCCATTTTAGATCAAGTGTTGGGTAGTCATACTCGTGTTGTAGCATTGCAATACGACTTGTTTGCGTGTACCCCGATTCTGTTATCAGTAGGCATGTTATTAGCGCAATATTACGGAGATAACAAATCGACCATTCACCCATTACGGGAGCTGATAAAAATACCACCATTATGGGCTGTTGCCATCGGTGTGACACTCAATTTGATGGGGATAGAGCAACCCCTATTTTTGCATGTTAGTTTATCGACATTAGCGGGGGGTGTTATACCTTTAATGCTGATTGTTTTGGGCATGAGCATTCAATGGCAAAGTCTACGCTTACGCTTTATCCCATTGTTGTCACTTGTTTCAGTGGTAACACTTATTTTGACACCGATCAGTGTATTTGGTTTAAGTCATTTAATTGGTTTAAACGAACAGCTTATTACAGCTGTAACTTTGATAGCGGCTATGCCGACAATGGTATTTGGCATTGTTATTTGTGAACGCTATCAATTAGACAGTGAATTGTATGCTGCGGCTATTACGTTGACTACCTTAGTATCCTTGCTGACATTACCTATAGTTTTTTACTTATTGTCATTTAGCTTGTGAGACCAGTTATATCCTGCACGATCAATACCTTCTTTTATAAATTTCATTGCTTTTATAATGCGCTGTTTATTACCGCGCAAGCTTAGCTCAATATAAGGCTGTTTGCCGTGGTGAGGCAAACTTGATAAACGTAGTTCAGGATAATCAACAACAACGTTAGTCATCATATCTAATAATTCAGACTCGTGACCGTTGAGAATATAAATAATTTGCTCACTTTCTGGTGATAAGTTTCTTAATTCTGGATGGAGTGTATCAAGGATCCATTCTGTCATTGGCCAAGACATTTCAGCAAAGCCCGGCATAAAATGATGATTCTTAAAAGAAAACCCAGGAACGCGATTAATAGGGTTAGGGATAATTCGGCTACCTTCGGGTAAATTAGCCATTAAAATACGATTAGGGTAGGCACGATCACCAAATTGTTGCTCAATTTCTGCCACCGCTTCTTGGTGTGGTGATAAAGGCACTTCAGCAACTTTGGCAACCGATTGGCGGGTGCGATCATCGGGTGTTGCACCAATACCTCCAAAGCTAAAGACTAAATCATCACTGGCTAAACTAAAAGCCAAAAAGCGTTGTAATTGCTCAGGTTCATCACCCACAATAATAGTCCAGCTTAATTCTAAACCCCGTTTAGCTAACAATGATTGTAAATGATTAAAATGGCGATCTTGTCGTTTTCCTGAAAGTAATTCATCACCAATAATTAATGCGCCTATTTTCATTTTAGATTCCTTAGGGAGCCTCTGAATAAGTCATAGACTCATTAGCTATTCAGGCCTATTCCTCATAAAATCAGCCGTTTGAACAAAGGAGCTCATTAATTGCTCGGCAAAGATCTGATCCAGATCCATTGTTTTTAATGCTTGAGCCATACAATATAACCATTGGTCGCGCTCTTCAATACCAATAGAGAAGGGTAAATGCCTTGCTCTTAATCGCGGATGTCCATATTTATCAGCATAAAGGGGCGATCCCCCCATCCAGCCGGTTAAAAACAAATATAATTTTTCTTCACTTAGCGCCATATCTTCAGGGTGCATTGCGCGAATTAACTGTATTTCTGGTGTATCACACATTATCTGATAAAAAGTTTTGCATAGCTCACGAACAGCTTTTTCTCCGCCAATACGCTCATAAGGGGTTTTAATTTCTGACATTTCGGGACTCAACTAAAAATAATAAACTAATTTTAACGCTGTTTGATAGACCTATAAAGCATTAGATGGTTGCGATATCGAAATCAGACAAGGATAATTAACCCGTTTTTGGAGAAGATGGTTATGCTTAGGTTTTTAGATGTGCCCTTAAGTAAATCAAATATTCCCCCCAACCTTTAATTTTAAATGGAGATTTATCCCAATGAGCGAAAAAATCATTATGCGCGTAGGCGAGTGTCTAGTAGCAGGCGGCCCAGCATTTACAGCAGCAGAGCCAGAAGTAGTTATCGGTGAGTTTGACGGTCCTTTTGGCACCGCATTTGCTAATTTGATGGGTGATCAAGTTAAAGGTCACACCCGTGTTTTAGCATTAATGAACACCGATATGATGGTTAAACCTGCCACAATCATGGTAAGCAAAGTAACGGTAAAAAGCAATGCTTACACTAGTATTTTAATGGGCACGGTTCAAGGTGCAATCTCAAATGGTGTGTTAGATGCTGTTCGTAATGGCACCATTCCCAAAGAAAAAGCCAATGATTTAGGTATCATTGTTTCTGTTTGGTTGCACCCACAAATCACCACGGTTGAAGACTTGGATCATCAAGCTTTATATAAAATTCACCGCGAAGCAACACGTAAAGCGATTGAAAAAGCAATGAACAATGAGCCAAGTATTGATTTTCTTTTAGAAAATCAAGATAAATTAGTTCATAAGTATTACCAAAAAGAATTAGATGCCAAGAAGTAAGCTTATTTTGAGCAATTAGCATTACAACGGTCTAACTACAAAATTAGTTAGACCGTTTTTTTTGCACGGTATAATGAAATAACTAAATTAGAGTGTTAATAATGGATCTTTACTCTATTGACAAATTAATGCACGAAACACGGCAGCTTGCAGCTAAATATCGCCAAGCTACTGGTTCTACGCTTGCGGTAACAGGTGAAATTGCGCGCTTTGATGTGGCAAAAACATTAGATCTTAAATTAGTGGATGATCTCACTTTAGGGCATGATGCCATTGCCACAGGTGATAGGGAAGGCTTGAGGATCTTAATTAAAGGTCGGGTTATTTTTGAAGACAGTAAATCCAGCCCACGAATTGGTCAGATTAAAGCGGATGGCAGATGGGATAATGTTGTATTGGTTTTATTCGATGATGACTATATGCCTGTTGAAATGTATGAAGCAACTGAAGAAGCCATTAAAGAAGCAACAGGCTCTGAATTGGGCTCTGCAAATAAAAAGCGAGGTGCCATGTCTGTTGCTCAATTTAAAAAAATTGGGCAATTAGTTTGGGATAGTAAGTTTAATGAGAACTAGGAGAAAATAGTGGATATACCCGTTATCATTCGAAATGCGATTTTTTGGTGCGTATAATGGATGAGATAACAAGGCATGGGCGAATATTGATGGGAGCCTCTGAACAAGTCATGAATTCATATCTCATGCCCAAAACATCCAGTTTCTGTGCTAAAAAACTTGGCAATAGCACGCTATTACCTGTGTCTTTCGCTTTAAAACCGAACATTTTTGACGCGCACTATTTACCTTGGCGGTTACTTCGTTTCGTCCAGGCTTAATCAGAGGATCCTGAAGATCTGATGAAACATGTATTTAGTGATGGCGGTTTATTATCAACACATATTGAAAATTATGCACCTCGGCAGCAACAACTTGAGATGGCGAACAGCATTGAACAAGCATTAACTGAAAGCACAACGTTAATTGCAGAAGCGGGCACGGGAACGGGTAAAACTTATGCTTATCTCGCACCGGCAATCTTATCGGGTCAAAAAGTATTTCTTTCTACTGGAACAAAGAACTTACAAGATCAATTGTTTAATAAAGACTTGCCAACATTAAGAAAAGCATTAAACGTACCTTTTCGAGCCGCATTACTAAAAGGACGGAGTAATTATTTATGTCAGTACCGTCTCAGTTTAGCGCAAACAGATCCACAATTAAAATACCATCATCAATTGCTACAGCAACTAGCCGAATGGTCAGAGCAAACAAAAAGTGGTGATTTAAGCGAGAGCGGTATCTTAGAAGAACACTCTCTATTGTGGTCAAAAGTAAACTCACATATAGATATTTGCTTAGATCAAGAGTGTCAAAAATACGGTAAATGTTTTGTGGTTGAAGCTAGAAAAAAAGCGCAAGAGGCCGATATTGTAGTCATTAATCACCACTTATTAATGTCTGATATGGCATTAAAATCATCAGGGCAGGGTGAGGTATTACCGAGCGCGGATGCGTATATAATAGATGAAGCACATCAACTGCCCGAAATAGCCAGCCAGTTCTTGGGCAAGCGTATTAGTAGCCATCAAATTCAACAGCTGTGTCGTGACAGCATTAGCGAAATGGAGCGCGACGCAGAAGATATGAGCCTGATCCGAGACTATGCTGATAAAGTTGAAGCGGCATCACGTGCTTTTCAGATCAGTATTGGTGACGCTGGGCAACGTATACCTTGGCTTAAAATTCTTGAAAAATTAGGCGTAAAAACAAAGCTAGCAGATCTTGTCAATTGCTTAACAGACTTATCAGAGCAACTTGAATTAGCAGAAGAGCGTGGCAAAGGTTTACAACAATGCCATGTACGTTGCACGGCACTACTATCATTACTAGCGCTTTTTGATCAAACACAAGCTGATGATAATATGATCTTATGGGCAGATCTACGTTCCACGGGTATATTTTTACATGCGACACCCTATGAGGTTAGCCATTATTTTCATCAATGGATGGATGAAAAGCCAATAGCATGGATCTTCACCTCGGCAACATTAACAGTTGCTGGCAAGTTTAATAATTTTAGCCAACAACTAGGCATTGCCGACGCTGAAAGCAAAATATGGCCAAGCCCCTTTAATTTTAAACAACAAAGCCTGCTGTATATGCCCCATATTCCTGTTGAACCTAAAGATGATAGTTATATAGAGCATATTATAGATCTAGCAAAACAGATCATTGAATATAGCCAGGGTCGGACATTTTTATTATTTACTAGTTATCGTGCCATGAACAGTGTTGCTGAGGCACTAGAAGACATAGACTACCCACTTATGGTGCAAGGTTCAGCATCAAAAGCGAAATTATTAGATGATTTCCGAGAACATGGCAATGCTGTTTTATTAGGCACCAATAGCTTTTGGGAAGGGGTAGATGTACGTGGTGAAGCCTTATCCTGTGTAATGATTGATAAGATCCCCTTTGCCTCTCCGGGCGATCCCGTGTTGCAAGCACGTATTGATGCACTAAGAGAGCGGGGCGGCAACCCTTTTTCGAGTATTCAAATCCCCGCTGCGGTTATCCAACTAAAGCAGGGCATAGGTCGCCTGATCCGCGATCCTAAAGATTATGGGGTGTTGGTATTGTGCGATCCACGATTGTTAACAAAACCTTATGGAAAATTATTTTTACGCAGCTTACCTGCTATGCCGATCACACAAAATATTGAAGATGTAGAGCAGTTTTTTAAACGACGAGACTGAGCAATACTCAAATTACCATCTTCAAGTAGTTTGGGTATATACCCGTGATTATTCAATGTGTGAAGATTTAGGGCAAAAATAGGAAGT
>CAYTAM010000087.1:0-6365 GCA_964435685.1 uncultured Methylophaga sp.
GGTATATACCCATGACCATAATATTAAAGAATCAGCATAATCAACCGATATTGTATACAGGGTAATAAATTGGGGTTAATAATATGGCAGGTATGCTTGATGGCGTAGATCAACGAACACAATTAGTGGGTCAAAACAGGCTAGAGTTATTACTTTTTAAACTCGCTGGCAGACAATGTTTTGGTATCAACGTATTTAAAGTACGTGAAGCCATACCTTGTCCTCCTTTAACCAAAATACCGCATTCTCACCCCGTTGTCCGTGGCACTGCACATATCCGAGGCCAAGCGATTAGCATCTTTGATTTATCCATGGGTATTGGTTATAGACCCATTGAGGATCTGAATAAATGCTTTGTGATTATCACTGAATATAATCGTTCTGTTCAAGGATTCTTGGTCAATAGTATTGAACGCATTATTAATACCAGTTGGGCTGATATTTTGCCGCCTCCAAGTGCTTCTGGGGCGAATAGCTATATGACTGCCATTACTAAAATTGATGGTGATCTTATAGAGATTATTGATGTTGAAAAGGTCATGGCAGAAGTCATAGGAGCAGATGAAGCAGTGTCTTCAGATCTGGTTGCAGGCTTTATCGCCCAAAATGCAGAAGCTCGCCCCCATGTCCTAGTCGCTGATGACTCAAGTGTTGCCCGTAATCAAATAAAACGCACCATGGATCAGATTGGTATTGACACAACCATTGTTGGCGATGGCAAACAAGCTCTAGATCAATTAAAAGCATGGGCTGATGACGGTATTGATGTCAAAAATCATATTTCATTGATGATCTCTGATATTGAAATGCCCGAGATGGATGGCTATACCCTCACCGCCGAAATACGTAAAGATCCACGCTTGCAAGACATAAAAATATTATTGCACAGCTCAATGAGTGGTGAATTCAACAAAAATATGATTGAAAAAATTGATGTCAATAAATTTATCCCCAAGTTTTCTGCTGATGAGCTCGCGGTGAGCGTGCAAGAGCTAGTAGAAGAATGGAAAATGGAGAAGCCTAACCATTGCGACAAATAACACCAGCAACTTGAATGGTCACGGGTATTAGCCCAAACTCCGATTAATCTGCTGTCAAGCCCATAATATCTGGTGGCATCGGGATCGTTATTCCCGAAACGGTCACTATATCTGCTTTCGCACGCATTAAGTTAGTACCAGTAAAACCACCGAAACGGTATACCCAATTATTTAATTCTTTGTTAATGGTATCCACTTCTTGTTGAACCTGCTCTGCTGTTTTCAATACCGCTATTTCAACAATATCTTCAGGCGCTGGTGTTATCAAAGAAGCATCAAATTCAGCTTTAAAGACCGAATAATAGAAACCATCAACAAAAGAGGTTTCAACAATAACTTTTAAACCATCAAAAGTAATAAATTCTGCCGTAACCACCTCGGAGTCACTCCGAGAAAAATCTTGCAAAGGCTGAACATCTTCCATGCGCAATCGAAACAGTGTACCCGCTATATCATAACCAAGCTGCTCATAGATAAAAACTGTTTTTTCCATCGCTTCAGGCGTACCAAATTTATCCTTTACCCCAATATTAACAATTGTTGCCATCTCACCATTGGGTTGAATAATATTAACCCGTGCAATGCGTTCCCGGGCAATATTAATAACTTCACTCTTAATCCAGTTCAACATTAACGGATTTATATTCAAATAGCCTTCAGCCAGCCATACACGATCTTCAGCCCCACGCCGCACAAAAAACCGTCTGATCCCTTGAGACCGACCTACCTCCCGTTCATTACCCAAGATTAGACTTGCCGTTTGCTGCTCCCCCGTGAACATGGTCATTTGAATAGATCCACCACCCTCTTCAATGCCTTCTACACCTAAAATCATATGCTGTTCAGGATTAGCTGTTTTACGCTCAATGATCTTGGCTTCACTGATATCAATCAAAGCACGTTTTACCAAGCTATAGTCAGCCAGATGATTCCAACGCTCCTTCACAAACCAGTCTTCACCTGTTTTATATAAGGTAAATTCATCCTGAGTACTTGTTACTGTGATTTTATCAACACTGCTCAACTGATCAAATAATTCAGGAAATAATAACGAATAATCGTCGGTCGTATCTGTTGGCTGCTGTATTGTTATTAGCATCAAAACCAGCATAACCGCTGTAATAATAGCTAAAATTGTCAGACTATTTAATTTTTTTATCATTTTATCTAAACCTACCAGTTCTAAATTATATATTGGAAGAGTAATTAACTACTGTGCCGACCTTTAGTACGTTTACGAACACGCAGCCAGCCTGTTATGAGGGCTAATAGCGCTACAATGATAGGTATCAAACCAATATTATAAAATTTTAGCTTGGCATCTAAATTATCAATATCCTTGCGTAACTCAGCACGTACTTCACGTAATTGTTGCCGTGTTTTATTGCTCAATATCCGCAATTCTGCAATTTCATTTTGCTGCTCTGGATTTAAAATATCTTCACTTATTCCACTACGTTCTACTTGCATTCTAGCAATACGCTGCTCTGTTTCTTCTAGCGTTCTTTGCAATGCACGCTCTTGGGTGCGATACAGTTTTTCAGCCGCTTGCTTTAATGCGATAACACGCTCAAATGGGCGTGAAAAACCAGCACGCGAACGCACACTAATCAAACCTTCGCTCCCTGACATATCATCAATAGCATTAATTAAAAAATCGATATTATTTGAGGTGTTATAAGCTACTTGCTTACCATAGAAATCCTGTAACTGCACCCAGAATCGGTCTTGCAACATATCAACATCAGCCACCGCTATCACATCAATATCTTGTGTTGATTCATCCAAGTGATTGGAAAACTTATTAATCTCACCTTTTTTGGTTTTACCTCCATCTGCAAAAGCTGTTTTTACCTTGCCGCTTACGCGAACAGCATAAGGGTAGATTAATGTACCTGCTTGATATTTGGTTAATAAGGCTCGAGGATCATTACGAAACTGTACCACTCTCCTATCCACCAACATAGCTTCATTACTTGATGAAAACAACGTGATTAAGTTAGTTGATGCACCTTCAAGTTCTCTAAAAAAGCCGATGGTTGCCACCTCAAGCGCTTTCAATTGACTGGTGATCGCTTGCTGCGCATTCAACTGTTCGGCTGGAAGACGTTGCCACAAAACATAATCAAGGGGTTTATTGCCAGTTCTAGCACCAAAATCTACTTTTATCGCTGTTTTACGATCCGCGACTACAGCAGATCTATCACGTTCAAATCCCCATGCCTCGTAAAGTTCAGCAAGGTTTGAACTACGTGAATATACCATTGCTGCCATGGGATTATCACTATCCCTTGCTGGAATATCCGCTTCCGAATAAGGATCGACAAAGCTAATTAATTTACCACCACTCAGTACATACTGATCAATAGCGTACAGCGTGCTTTTTGTCATCTCTTTAGGATGGATAAGCACTAACACATCAATACTAGAAGGAATACGTTGAATATCTATTGGCAATACTGCCACATCAAATAGCTGTCTCAACTCCGTCATAAATGCCCATGGTTTGACACCATCGATTGATGCTACCTCACCTAGTAATGGATTATAATTTTCACCATCTACTTCTAGCGTACTCATCACTCCCACAATCTTTCTATCTGCACTTGACAGTTTATAAATAAGTTTAGTCAAATCATACTCAAGAACATCATCTTTTCCTGATTGGAAGAAGGCAATACTTTCAACACCATCAAGTAAGTTAGTACCTGCTAAGCCAAAAAATAAAGGATCAGTCTCACCCTCTATTGGCACACCTTGTAAGCCATATTGCTTGGCGCGTTGCTCGTCATCCGTATACGGTTTTGGGTTAATAATAATTAACTCAATTTTACCATCCGAGACACGGCGATACTCTTCCAGCAATTCCTGAACACGTTGTGCATACGATTTGATCATCGGTAACTCTTGCGCTACTTGCTCTGAATAATAAAACCGCAGGGTGATGGGATCATCCATCGCTTTAATAATATTGAGTGTGCCCGCAGATAAGGTGTAAAGCTTATCTTGTGTTAAATCAATCCGCGCTGATTTTAAATTATTATTGATTACAATGTTAAATGATAAAAATAAGATAATGGCAAGTAATAAGCCGGTAGTTGATAATAGTTGTTTATTCATGTGTATTATGTCCTAGTCGGCCTTGCGAGCATTAATAACAATGGCATTAGCAAATAACCAAACCAAAATAACGGAGATGAAATACAACACATCGCGCATATCCATTACGCCTTTAGAAATTGCATCAAAATTGGTTAGGAAGCTAAGTGAACTGATGGCTGCAACCAGTGCGCTGGGTGCCCAACTACTGAAAAAATCCAATACAATGCCAAAGCCACTGAGTACAAACATTAAACTTACTAGTAAACTTAGTACAAATGCAATAACTTGGTTTTTTGTCATCGCTGAAATACAGGCACCAATTGCTAAAAAGCCGCCAGCCATTAATAAGCTACCTATAAACCCAGCAAAAATAACTCCGTTGTCAGGGTAGCCTAAGTAATTTACTGTGATCCATAAAGGAAAATTCAATAACAATGCTAAGCCTGTAAATGCCCATGCAGCTAGAAATTTTCCTAACACCGCATCCATAACTGAAATAGGTAGTGTCATCAACAGTTCAATGGAGCCATTTTTACGCTCTTCTGACCATAACCTCATTGAAATAGCAGGGATCAATAAAACATATAACCATGGATGCATTGAAAAAAACGGCAATAAATCTGCTTCACCTCGTTCAAAAAAGTCACCTACAAAAAAAGTTGAAAACCCTGTTAGTAATAAAAAAATAACAATAAAAACATACGCCACCGGTGTTGCAAAATAACCACTAAGCTCGCGCTTCATAATAAACCAAATATTTTTCATATTCATTTATGCATTTCCCATTGTAATAGTGCGGAAAACTTCATCCAAACGACCTTGCTCAGCATGTAACGAATTAATTTGCCAACCTTTATCACGTAAGCACTGTGATAGTGCCGCTGTTATTTGCTTGCCTTCTTTAGGATAAACACGAACACCACGCTGCGCATCTAGGACTTCAACTTCAGTAATAAACTCAAGTTCATTCAAGAAAGAAGTTAACGTTGTTATTTCAATATCTGCCACCGCAACACATACCGCATTGTGGTAACGCGATATTGATTCTAGCTGGTGCGGTGTACCATCGAATTTAACTTTACCATTAGCAATCACTATATTACGTGTACACAAAGCATGGACTTCTTCAAGAATATGCGTTGAAATAATGATTGCTTTATCTGCTGCCATATCATTAATTAATGTGCGTACTTCATGCTTTTGATTAGGATCAAGACCATCTGTAGGCTCATCCATAATTAACACCGGTGGATTATGCAATATCGCTTGCGCCAAACCAACGCGACGTTTATAACCTTTAGACAGTGTCTCAATAGGTTGAAACATAACATGAGTAATGCGCGCGCGTTGCGTAGCTGAGTCTATAGCACGCTTCTTAGCTGCTCCTGACAAACCACGAATATCTGCTATAAACTTCAAAAAGCTATCCGGTGTCATCTCCGCATAGGCGGGCGCACCTTCAGGCAAATACCCTATACTTGCTTTCACTGCAATAGGATCAGTCATAACATCATGACCACACACGAGTATCGTGCCACTAGTTGGCGCCAAAAACCCCGTTATCATTTTCATGGTGGTAGATTTGCCAGCACCGTTCGGCCCTAAAAAACCTAAAACCTCACCTTTTTTAACAGAAAATGACACACCATCTACTGCTTTAATTTCACCGAAGTGCTTAACTAGCTCTTCGATTTCGACTCGAAATGTCATATTCTTAAGACACCTTTAATTAATTACCAGTTTGAAAACTGGGATATTATCCTGAGATTAATAGGGACAAGTCAAGTTTGATTTACTTTAAATAAGCTCTATACTGATAAAAACTCATAAAGGAACTATAAAAGATGGCATTTAAGCAACTTTCACAAGGTATTCAAAATATACGATGGCGCGTCTCAGATAATTTCAGCGACCCCATTGCGCGCTCAAAAACAATCAAAGTAGCGCGCTTTAGCCTGATCGCTATTCTTTTATTGTTCACGCTCATTATTCTATGGATAAGTCGTATCCCAGCCCCCTTTAACCCTATTGATAATGCCATTCAAATGGCCGCCGCTAACCAACAAAATGTAGTCACTGGCTATACCGCAACTGCAACAGTTATAACATTGGCAAACACATTATTAAACAAACCTGGCGGCTATCTAAGCAATGATGTCACACCGCCATCAATATGGATGGACAACGTTCCTAACTGGGAGTTCGGCGTATTAGTACAAATTC
>CAYTAM010000088.1:0-6342 GCA_964435685.1 uncultured Methylophaga sp.
TATATGAAGAAAAAGAACTTCTTCTTCCGTGACACCTTTGGCAATAGTGTGACCGATGCCAAAACAAAACATCGTGGTATTGAAACATCATTCAGCCTGCCATTAGGCAATCAGTTTGATATAGCGGCAAGCTATAG
Organism: uncultured Methylophaga sp.; assembly: GCA_964435685.1. Classification (GTDB taxonomy): domain Bacteria; phylum Pseudomonadota; class Gammaproteobacteria; order Nitrosococcales; family Methylophagaceae. Next base: position 138 of record CAYTAM010000088.1, read on the forward strand.
CTATGCTATTCATCAATATGATTCCAGTCATGATGCTAGAAATAGTCCTGCGGTGTTACCAGATAAAATTACCAAAGGCGATGATATTGATACCGCGCCACGCCATCTTGCCAATGTGCGCTTAGGCTGGAATTTTAAAACAGATAGTCGAGCTGAATTAGAGTGGAGTCATATTGGAGAATATTATGCAAACCCAGATAATACCTCTAAATATGATGGTCATGATTTATTAAATTTGCGAGTAAATACACAAATCACTCGTAATTTTGCTATTCACGGTCAAATCAAAAACCTGCTTGATGAAAAATATGCTAATCGTGCTGATTATAGGTTCGGCACATATCGCTTTTTCCCGGGTAGGGAACGTCACTTTGAAGTGGGTGCAAGCTATAGCTTCTAAACTGTCCGTTTAAGTTGAAGTAATAAAAAAGCGGTGATAATGAATTTATCACCGCTTTTTTGTTTGTAATGAGTTTAATTCAATTATTGTAGGAGCGGCTTTAGCCGCGAATAAGCCTTAAATTTAGAAAAAACCTGTTGAAAAACCTAAGCCCTTTCGCGGCTAAAGCCGCTCCTACATGATCACGGATATAAAAAGCATCGTCATTCCCGCATGCTGTTAGCGGGGATCTATGGAATGTGAAACAATCCAAGATTATTAGATTCCGGCTACAAGCTACCGGAATGACGGCTGTTTATTTGACAGTTGTGAGCGGGCGAACTTAACTGCTTTACGTACTTGGTTCGGTGCTGTGCCACCTAAATGATCACGTGCGGCTACTGAGCCTTCTAAGGTCAACACATCAAACACGTCTCCACTAATTTGGTCAGAAAAAGATTGCAATTCTGCTAAGCTCATCTCTGATAAGTCTTTATTATGCTTAATGCCGTAGGCTACTGATAAACCAACCACTTCATGGGCATCACGAAAAGCAACGCCTTTACGTACCAAATAATCAGCTAGGTCTGTCGCGGTGGCATAACCACTTAATGCAGCATTTCGCATATTTTCGGGTTTGATCTTAATTGCGCCCATCATGTCGGCATAAACACGTAATGAGCCTATTAATGTATCGATCGTGTCGAACAAGGGTTCTTTATCTTCTTGATTATCTTTGTTGTAAGCCAGTGGTTGGTTTTTCATTAAAGTAAACAAGTTGAACATATTGCCGTACACACGACTAGTCTTGCCACGAATTAACTCAGGCACATCGGGGTTTTTCTTTTGCGGCATAATGGAGGAGCCAGTACAGAAACTATCACCTAAATCAACAAAATCAAATTGCGCGGATGACCAGATAATCAATTCTTCTGAGAAACGCGATAAGTGCATCATTAAGATAGAGGCGAAGCTAGTAAACTCAATCACAAAATCACGATCACTTACGGCATCTAAAGAATTTAAGCAAATACGTTCAAAACCTAATAATTTAGCGGTTAATTCACGGTCAATGGGAAAGGTTGTGCCCGCTAAAGCGGCGGCACCTAAAGGTGAAGAATTAACCCGCTTTTCACAATCATCTAAACGCTCGGCATCGCGCACTAACATTTCATACCATGCCATCATGTGGTGACCAAAGGTAATAGGTTGAGCAACCTGTAGATGAGTGAATCCAGGCAAAATAGTTTCGGCTTCACGTTCAGCTACATCAAGCAAGGCATCTTGCAAACGGTTTAATTCTGATCTGATAGGCTCAATCATATCGCGTAAATACAGTCTTACATCGGTTGCCACTTGGTCATTACGCGAACGCCCCGTGTGTAATTTTTTGCCTACTTCACCAATTAATGCAATCAAACGTGCTTCGATATTCATATGCACATCTTCTTGTGCAATCGACCATTCAAACTCATCATCATCAATTTCTGTGCGAATGGTTTCTAAACCGCTGATGATTTTATTAAGTTCATCTTCCGTTAATACGCCGACATGGCTTAACATAGTGGCGTGGGCAATCGAACCTTCAATATCTTGTTGGTACATACGTTGGTCGAATTGAACCGATGCGGTAAATTCTTCAACAAAGGCGTTGGTTGGTTGGGTTAGGCGGGCTGACGATAGTTTTTTGTTAGGTGTAGTCATGATTTAGATCTTTGAATAATCAATATTAATGATGATTATAACGCGCTTATTCGGAAATCATGTTAGAAATGATAGAATTAAGTGTCTTTTGTCATTTCGGCTGTTGGAGTAAAGAGATCCCTGGCTTTGCTCGGGATAACAAGTTGCTTTTCTGGGGATGACGAGGTGTCTTTCTGGGGATGACAATGTTTTAAATTAGGCTGTCATTCCGACTGCAAGGAGGAATCTTTCTCGGGCTGAGGACTTTCTTATTCTGTCATCTCGACTATAGGGAGGAACCTTCCTCGGTAAAGTAGTAGCAAGTATTAACCGAAAAAATAAATGAAGAAATAAATGACAAATAGAATCATAAAGATAGCGACGCGAAAAAGTCCATTAGCGCTTTGGCAGGCTGAATTTGTGCGTGATGAATTAATAAAGCTGCATCCCGGTTTACAAGTTCAGTTGGTAAAAATGAGCACGCAGGGCGACAAGATCCTAGATGTGCCTTTAGCTAAGATTGGTGGCAAAGGTCTATTTATTAAAGAGTTGGAACAGGGTATATTGGCAGGCGTAGCCGATATTGCAGTGCATTCGATGAAAGATGTGCCAGTGGAATTTCCTGACGGCTTACATTTGCCGGTGGTGTGTAAGCGTGAAGATCCACGTGATGCATTTGTTTCAAATAATTACGCTTCTTTAGATGAATTGCCCCAGGGTGCAAAGGTCGGCACATCAAGCTTGCGTCGCGAATGCCAGTTGCGTACTTTGCGTCCTGACTTGGCTATTTTGCCACTGCGCGGTAATGTGAATACACGTTTAGCGAAGTTAGATGCGGGCGATTATGATGCCATTATTTTAGCGGTGGCAGGTCTAAAACGATTGGGATTTGAAGATCGTATTGGTAGTGCATTAACCCCAGAGCAAAGCTTACCTGCCATTGGTCAAGGTGCTGTGGGTATTGAAACGCGCATTGACGATGAAGAGATTAATGCTTTAATTGCGCCACTTAGATGCAATGATACATGGACTATCTTGCTTGCAGAGCGCGCGATGAACAAACGGCTTGCTGGCGGCTGTCAGGTACCGATAGCGGGTTATGCAACATTAGATAATGGTCAAATTTCAATGCGAGGCTTAGTTGGTCGCCCTGATGGTAGTTTGATGTTGCGGGCAGAGGTTGGTGGGGCAGTGGCAAATGCAGAAGCTATCGGTATCGCGTTAGCAGAAGATTTATTAGCACAAGGCGCTGATAAAATTTTGGCAGCGGTATATGGTCATTAAATTTGATCTTGATGGCTTAAAAGTTCTGGTAACGCGCCCACAGCATCAGGCTGAATTTTTGTGTGACAGGGTGACGAATGCCGGAGGTGAGGCGATTGCTTTTCCTACTATTGATATTGTGCCGATTGTAGGGAATGGAGTTGAGGATCTAAATAAGCAAGACATCATTATTTTTGTTAGTCGAAATGCGGTGACCTATTTTGATAACTCCCTAAAGCAACAATTAGCTAATAATGTATTACATGTCGCTGTTGGGGCAAGCACAGCAATATGTATGCAAGAGTACGGATTTCAACATGTGCTTCAAGCACCACCGCCAGCGGGAACGGAAAGCCTATTGACAATGCCCGAGCTACAAAATGTCGAAGGTAAACGTGTGTTGATCGTGCGGGGGCAGGATGGGCGAGAATTGCTAGCTGAAACATTAACAGCTAGAGGAGCAAAAACCAGTTATATTGAGGTATATCAACGTGCATTACCTACGCCATCAAAAGAGTGCGTGCAGCAAGCCTTGTTAGCAGAGTGTATCATCATTGCCAGTGTGAATAGTTTGGTTAATTTATGTCAGCTAATTGGCAAGGAAAATATCAAAAATAAGCATTTGATTGTTGTGAGTAACCGCATCAAGCAGTATGCTATAGAACAAGGCTTTGCACATATTAATGTGGCAGAGGGTGCGGATGATGATGCATTGATGCAACAACTAATAGAGGTGGGATACACTAATGGCAGAAAATGATAATCAACAGGATGTAGTAGAAGGTGTCGTTGTAGAAGAAGTGACCGAGGCAACGGCTAAGCCAGAAAAACAGATTTTGTTATGGATCGCCATCATTATTTTATTGGCTTTGCTGGCAGGGTCATCTTGGTTTTGCTATCAACATGCTGTCAAGCAACAGTCTATGTTAGCGGCGCTGGCAACACAGGTGGCAGGCAATAAAACAGATAGCCTAGAAAAGGATATTTTACAGCTCAAAAACGTATTAGTAAAAGAGGCTGAGGCGGTTCAGCAACACGTAAACTCACTTAATGAAGCAGACCTTGCTTTGACCAAAAAAATAGCCGAAGTTGCAGCCATGCAACAATTGACTAATGAGGATGTGAAACGCAAATGGGTTTTAGCTGAGATTAAGTTTTTATTACAAATGGCAAACCAGCGTATTTTATTAGCAGGTGATGTTGAAAATGCTAGAAAGGCGTTAGTGCTAGCGGATCAACAGTTAAAAGCGCTTGCCGATCCACGCTTATATCAACTTAGAACATTGCTTGCAGATCAACAATTAGCGTTGGCATCGGTCGCTAAAGTTGATATAGAGGGCTTGGCGGCACAATTACAAAGTGCGATTGACAGTGTTAATGCTATAAAAGTATTAACAGGACCGGAAGTTACTGTAGGACAAACTACCGCGACAGACACAGCCAATGAGGTAGCTGAAAACTGGCAGGCTGCGGCCTCAAATGCGTGGCAACAAGTGCGATCATTAGTGGTTATACGCCATCAGCAAGATGGATCATCGGCGGTGATAGTGCCTGAACAGCGTTATTTCTTGTATCAAAATCTACAGCTAAAATTAGCAACAGCACGCTTGGCATTGTTATCACAAAATGAGACGGTGTTTTATGATAGTTTGGCTTCAGCGCAGCAATGGTTACAGCAGTATTTTATTGGCGAGGAGCGTGATGCTTTATTGCAAATAGTTACCGGGATGCAAGCGGAAACGATTAGTGTGGAATTGCCGGATATTTCTGCATCATTAGTCTGGCTGCAACAACAAGGTGAACAGTAATGAAGCTGCTAATTATCATTGCACTGGCGTTAATAGTCGGTGCAGGTATGATTTGGGCGGCAGGGTTTGAGCCGGGGTTTGTGTTATTAAAATACGGTAACTGGAGTCTTGAAACGTCACTCATCGTTTTTATTGTGGCCTTTTTATTGCTGTTGGTTGTGGGCTATTTATTATTGAGGGCGTTAGTGTATGCAAAGCGCACACCCCAAAAGTTGGCAAACTGGCAAAATTCTCGTCGCCATAAACGTGCTGGGCAGGCGTTAACACGCGGTCTGATCACATTAGAAGAAGGAAAGTGGGCGGAAGCTGAACGATTGTTAGTGCGACACGCAGGCAATAGTGAAACACCCTTATTACACTATTTAGCCGCAGCGCGCGCCGCCCAGAAGCAAAATGCTTCGGAACGACGTGACGATTATTTACGATTAGCACATGAAACAACAGCGGGTGCCGATGTTGCTGTAGGCGTAGTTCAGGCAGAGTTGCAACTCGCTGCTGATCAAAAGGAGCAGGCATTAGCAACGTTACAGCATTTACGCGAGGTTGCGCCAAAGCATCCCTATGTTTTGCAACTTTTACAAAAGTTATATGCAGATATGAATCAATGGCAAAGCGTACAAGATGTCTTACCTGATTTACGGAAACGGCATGTACTTCCTGCCACTGAAGTAACATCGTTATCGGTTGATGCAGCAGCGGGTCAAATGCAGTTAGCTTTTGAACAAAAGGATTGGGAGGTAATGCAGTCACTGTGGCAACAGTCTGCCACTAAAATTAGGTATTCTGCAGCGATGCTTTCGGTCTATGTATTAGGACTAGAGCAGCAGCATGAAGCCAAACAAGCACAAACGCTGATAGAAGATTTTTTAGCTAAAAACTGGAGTGATCAGTTGGTTTATTATTTTGGGAAAATGGTACAAGGTGATTCATTACCACAATTAGCCAAAGCCGAAAAATGGCTAAAAAATAGACCAGACAATCCGTGGTTATTATTAACATTGGGTCGTTTAGCTGCGACTAATAAGCTCTGGGCAAAAGCAGAACAATATCTGCTAACAAGCATTCAATATGG
>CAYTAM010000089.1:0-6270 GCA_964435685.1 uncultured Methylophaga sp.
TTAAAATCTCTAATACTTTACTGGTTATATTGACTCTGTCGCTAGCATGAATAACACCCTGAAAAAGCACAAGATCGTACGATTCTTTTTCCGCTAAATCTATAATGGTTTGTGCAATATCTTGTTCTAACTTACGTAGTTCTTCGTTTCTGCGAATAGAGAGATCTTCATTATATTCATCTTGCAGGCGTGTTATTTCACGTTGTTCACTCAAAATTTGACGCTCTTTTACCTTACGCTCATCTGCACTTAGAATAGCACCGTCTTGCGCTAATTTTTGTTGATTCGCACGTAGATCTTTAAATTTTCTCTCTAGTGATTTACTGCGCGATGAAAATTCTTGTTCAAGTCTCTCTAATGCCTTTTCTCTTTGTGGTGACTGCTCTAACACTAACGCAGCATTAACCACCCCTATTTTTAAATCTGCAGCATTGACCGCCAGTGAGGGCATCAGTAATGCTACCGCTATAAATGCACCCATAAATTTAATTGTTTTCACGTTCTATCTCCAACGATATTTTTAAAATGTAGAGCCCAATGAGAATTGAAAGTTTTCCTCTTCATCCCCATCCTGCTGATTAAGTGGCTTTGCCAAACTAATAGTCATGGCCCCAAAGGGTGATATCCAGATAGCTGCAATACCGGTAGAATAACGCATCAATCCAGCATCAAAACCCTGATTAATATCAAAAACATTACCTGCGTCAGCAAAAGCACTAAGACGAAAAGATTTTAATGTTTTTTTCATAAAGGGTACCGGGAAAATTAATTCTGCTCCACCCGTCACTAAAAAATTGCCTCCCAATGCTTGATCATCTTCTCTTACACCCAAAGTATTTGCTCTAAATCCGCGTACACTACGGATCCCTCCTGCATAAAAGTTTTGGAAAAAGGGGAATTCTTCTGTATCCCCATAGGCATCACCATACCCTAAATTCCCCCCTAGTGAGATCGTCAATGAATCTGTCAATGGGTGAAACCATTTACTTCTATAACGTAGTTTGTAATATTGTAACGAGCCTCCAGGAATGGCTACTTCTGCCGTTAAACTCTGTGACATGCCCCGCGTAGGTAAAATGGCATTATCTCGCGTATCACTTGACCAACCTAGCGTAACCGTCCAAGTATCAAACTGATCGCCTTCTTTTGCAACAAATTCACTGTATCTACTAATGGTGTTACCCGCGGGAAGTCTAAGCTCGGTATTTTCATAACCAAGCGACAAATTCACCCGGTTAATTTCAGAAATAGGGATCCCAAATCGAATATCTCCTCCCCATACATCGGTATTAAAGGTCGCTATATTGGCTTCATCAGTATCTGTTTCACGAAAAAATGCACTAAACCCCTGACTAATACCATCAACTGTCGCAAAGGGATTGGTATAGCCGAAGCTATAAACCGTGTTTACACTACTATTATTAAAGCCAAAGTTAATATGCTTGCCACTTCCTAGAAAGTTCCTTTGCACAATATTGGCATTAAATATCAACCCATCTGATTGTGAAAACCCTATGCCCGCAGATAAGCTACCTGATGGTGTTTCTGATACATTAAAATCAAGATCAACCTGATCAGCGGTTCCGGGTACAGCAATAGTTTCAACATTCACATCATCAAAGTAGCCTAAGCGTCGTATCCGTGCCTTCGACTGCTCTACCTTAGATGTAGACATCCATGCTGCCTCTTGCTGGCGCATTTCACGACGCAATACTTCATCACGCGTTTTACTATTGCCAGCAATATTGATTCGACGAACATACGCTCTACGACCCGGATCAATATAAAATGTTAATGCCACGGTACGGTTTTCCCTATCAATGCTAGGCACCGCGTTGACATTAGCAAAGGCATAACCGTCATTACCCAGCCGATCTGTTAAATACTCTGTGCTTTTGGCAATGGCTTTACGTGAAAATACCGCATCTTTTTTAATCGTCACCAAATCAAACAATTCATTTTCAGGCACTATTAAATCACCCGCTAACCGCACCTCGCTAACACGATAGCGCTCACCTTCTTGTATATTAATCGTAATATACATTTGTTTTTTATCATCCGTAATCGAAACCTGTGTCGATTCAACTGAAAAATCAACAAAACCACGATCCAAATAAAACGAACGCAGCGTTTCTAAATCTGCTGATAATTTCTGGCGTGAATATTGATTATCACGGGTGAATGCAGATAACAGACCACCCGTTGTTGATTCAAACTCACCCAACAAATCTTCTTCATCAAATGAGGTATTACCTATAATATTAATATCGGCAATGGTGGCGACCACACCTTCTACCATATTGATCCGTATTGCAACACGGTTACGATCTAAGGGTGTCACCTCTGAGCTAATATCGACTCCGTATTTACCTCGACTAAAATATTGGCGTTGCAATTCAAGCTCAACACGCTCCAACATCGCTTGCTCAAATACTTGACCTTCAGCAAACCCTATGCGGCTTAATGACCTTGATAATTCTTCACTATCCAGATCCTGGTTACCAATAAATTCAATACTTGAAATCGCTGGACGTTCCCTGACCGTAATAACCAATACACCGTCTTGCTCTTCAACGATAACATCATCAAAATATTTAGATTTAAACAAGGCTCGAATAATACTTCTTGCATCTTTAGCTGTCATTTCATCGCCTACTTTAACGGGCAAGAAATTAAACACCGTACCTGCTGATATCCGCTGCAAACCTTCTACTCGGATATCTTCTATTTCAAATGTATCAGCAAATGCCGTGTTCGTCAGCAATAGCAATGCTAACAATAAAAGTAATTTATTCATTATTTTTCTTTGTTAAAAAACACATGTTGGTAAGGGTAGTGTACCTGTAAATGGGCTAAGATCCAAACAGTCTTGTTAAGTCATTGAAAAAAGCTAAAAACATTAAAGATAGTAGTAATAGTATGCCCACTTTTTGCCCTTGTAATTGTGCATTTTCTGATAATGGTTTACCCCTTATCCACTCAATAAAATACATGGCCAAGTGACCGCCATCTAAAATGGGTATTGGCAATAAGTTTATAATGCCGAGGCTCACACTGATCATGGCAAGAAAAGAAAGAAAGGTAATTAGCCCTTGCTGTGCCGATGAACCCGCTATTTGAGCAATGGTAATAGGCCCGCCAATATTTTTAGTTGAAACCGTTCCCGTAAGCATACCCACTATCCCTCTAACAGTGATACTTGAGAAATCCCATGTTTGTTGCGCCGCACGACCTATTGCAGCTAATGCTCCATAGCGAGACTCTGCCTTTAAATGATCTGGGATTTCAGTATGGCTTGTATCCAGTCCCGCGCCTATTTTCCCTACATTACCTGCTGCTTTAGTGGGTGTAATTATTAAGCCTAATTTTTCATTTCCACGTGCTATTTCAATAGCCATTACTTTATCAGGATGTGATTGAATTAACGCTACCCATTCTGTCCAATTATCAATAAGCCCTCCTTCAAAAGCAAGCAACTCATCCCCCTCTTGTAAACCCGCTTTTTCAGCTGCACCACCAGAGACAATTGAACCAATAATAGGTTTATATTGGATCTGTAACGGTACTAAACCTAGTTCTTGGAGAATCGGCTTTGTTGCAATTTGGTCTAAACTAATTTTAGAAACTTCAAGCTGCCGCTGAATTTCAATGCCGCCTGATTCAACGGTTAGCTCAGCGATCCCGCCTGATTGAGAAATCTTAAATAGCGCTTTTTGAACGCTTGCCCATGTCGGCGTCTTAGTACCGTTTATCTTTTTAATCTCATCCTCAACCCTTAGCTGAGCATAACTAGCTGGTGACGCTAAGCTTACCTCACCAATTATTGGACGAATACCCGGAATACCCATTATAAAAATAAGCCAATAGGCAAAAATAGCAAATAGCAAATTAGCGATCGGTCCTGCTGCAACAATGGCAGTACGTTTCGCTAGCGATTTTCGATTAAAAGCTTGATTTAATTGTTCTGGCGCTACTTCGCCTTCGCGCTCATCGAGCATTTTTACATAACCACCCAAAGGAATAGCGGCAAGGATATATTCTGTTCCGTCATCTCCCATTTTTTTCAATAATGGACGACCAAAACCCACTGAAAACTTGAGCACTTTAACACCACAGCGTCGTGCTACCCAAAAATGACCAAACTCATGGATCACGACCAAAATAGATAAAGCAACTATAAAAAAGAATAATGACTGCATGTTTATGTGCTTATCAAGGTATTTGCGAACTGCCGCGCTTGCATATCATCAGCTAACACCTGTTCTAAGCTGCCGCTATTGCTGGCTGTTATCTTATCCAAAACCTGCTCTATTATCTGCGCTATTTGAGTAAACTTTATCTGTTTAGTTAAAAAGGCCTCAACCGCGATCTCATTGGCTGCATTTAGAATGGCAGTGCTGGTTCCACCTGCTTCTAGTGCTTGATAGGCTAAGGCTAAACAAGGAAAATGCTGATGATCGGCGACTGCAAAATCCAAACGCCCTACTACTGCCAAGTCCAATGGCGCAACACCACAATCAATTCTATTTGGCCAGGCTAAAGCATTGGCAATCGGTGTGCGCATATCAGGGTTGCCCATCTGCGCTAACACCGAACCATCAACATAATCCACCATTGAGTGAATAATACTCTGACGATGTAGTAACACCTCTATTTGATGTGCTGGCAAACCAAACAACCAGTGTGCCTCAATTACTTCTAAGCCTTTATTCATCATGGTGGCAGAATCCACCGAAATCTTTTTCCCCATTGACCAGTTGGGGTGGGCAACAGCTTGCTCAGGGGTGACCTGTTCAAGTTCCGCTAAATCATAGTCTCGAAAAGGACCGCCCGATGCGGTGAGAATTATTCGGCGTACACCCTTGCCTTCAAAATGATGCTGCTGTTGCTTGCCCACTGGCAAACACTGCCAAATCGCATTATGCTCACTGTCAACCGGCAATAAAGTTGCACCATTAGCCTCAACTTCTTTCATAAATAAACCACCGCTCATCACCAAGGCTTCTTTATTAGCGAGCAAGATATGCTTGCCTGCACGTGCAGCGGCAAGAGTTGGTAATAAACCTGCCGCACCCACAATTGCCGCCATTACGTAGTCTATTTTACTGCTTTCAGCTACATCTACTAAGGCTTGTGATCCTGATAATACTTGTGTATCACTACCCGTTTTTTTTAATTTATCGGCTAATTTATCGGCTGATTTTTCATCCAGCATCACCGCAATAGCGGGTTTGAATTGCTGACATTGTTCAAACAATACATCTACAGAACGATGTGCCGTCAGCGCATAAACCTCATATTTATCAGGATGCTGAGACAAGACATCAAGCGTGCTTACACCTATTGAACCTGTTGATCCTAACAATGTCACTGCTTGCACTTAATACGACCCCAACCAAAATAGTCCAGCAGTAAAAGCTGGAACTGCTGCCAATAAACTATCGATCCGATCTAATATACCGCCATGACCTGGCAGCAAATTGCCACTATCTTTCACATTATAAGCGCGCTTAAACAAGCTTTCAAATAGATCACCCGCAATTGAAATTAATAATGCAATAAGCGATAGTATTAGCCAAGCGATTAAGCCTAATGACCCCGCCAAACCTAAGTAAAATCCAATAACCGCCCAACCCATTCCCAAGACTACTGCACCGGCTACCCCTTCCCAGGTTTTATTTGGGCTAATTGATTTTGCTAGTTTGGTTTTACCCCAACGTTTCCCTGCAAAATAACCACCCGTATCCGCCAGCCATACCAACACCATGATATAGAGAAGCTGCTTTGCACCTAACGGTGTCGCATGCAGTAATGCGGCTGAATGCCAAAACAAAGCTAATACTAATGATGCAAGAACCAGTGCCACCAAAGGATTCATCAGTATTTTTTCAAGTTTTACCGGTAATCCGCTGTGGGCATAGCGACTTATAAAGACTAGAATTACCCCCCATAAAACAGCCGCAAACAATAATAAAGGCTTAATGATCAGTAAAAACATCATCGCAGTAATCAATATTAGGGCGAGGAAAGCAAGTAACAGTTTAAGGCGTTCTTTAAAACCAATAATAGCAAACCATTCCCTAGCCGCTAATACCACTACCCCTGCCAGCAACCATTGCACAATAGATGTGGACAAGTAAAGAAGGCTGAAAACAACCAGAGGAATCAATACCACAGCCGTTAATAATCGTTGTTTAAGCATAAAGCCTCGTGTTAATTTAAAGTGAGTGAAAGAACCATACCCAAAATACTTGAAGATGCAGGTTTCAG
>CAYTAM010000090.1:0-6215 GCA_964435685.1 uncultured Methylophaga sp.
GGGTATATACCCATAATCATTCAATCTATAAATTTTCGCTCTTCCGTCATCCTCGAGGTCTTTTATCGAGGATCTAAATAGACTCCCACTAAGTCTGTGCTCAGCTTGACTGGGTAAACATGCGGGAGTGACGGGAATAAAAAACCGCACAAGCATAATAACGGGTATAAATTGTGGCGTGGACATTAGCTCAGATAGCAGAACATATTGGCGGCGAAGTAATGGGTGACGCAAGCTTTTTGGTTGACAGTTTTGCTACCTTACAACGTGCCAAAGCTAATCAAATTAGCTTTTTAGCCAATAGTAAGTATAAAAAATATTTGGCTGGCTCCCAAGCAGGCGCTATTATCATTGATACTAAGCTAGTATTGGAAGTTCCCTGCAATGCTATTGCCGTTAATGATGCTTATATTGCATATGCGAAGGCAGCGGCATTGTTATATCCACAAAAGCAGTATAAAGGGGGTATAGATCCAACAGCATGCGTCGATAAAAATAGTAATATCCATTCCACAGCATTTATTGGTCCACAGGTGGTTATAGAAGCAGATGTTGACATTGAGCAGGGCGCAGTTATTGGCGCAGCTTGTGTTGTGAAACAGGGTGTTAAGATTGGTCAAAATACACGACTATCTGCAAATATTACACTGTGCGAAGATGTTATAATAGGTAAAAATTGTGTACTCCATCCGGGTGTAGTGATTGGTGCTGATGGTTTCGGTATTGCTAATGATAATGGTCGTTGGATAAAAGTGCCGCAAGTGGGCAGTGTTGTGGTAGGAGATGATGTGGAAATTGGTGCTAATACCACCATTGACCGTGGCGCAATTGAAAATACTATTATTGGCAATAATGTTAAGTTAGATAATCAAATCCAAATTGCTCATAATGTCATTATTGGTGACAATACTGTGATCGCAGGTTTTGTAGGTATAGCAGGCAGTACACAGATTGGTAAAAATTGTATTTTTGGAGGTAGAGTCACTATTACAGGACATATTAATATCGTAGACGGTGTGCAATTAACAGGCACAACTATGGTAACAAAGTCAATTACACAGGCGGGCTCTTATTCATCAGGGATCCCTGCGGAACCTACTAAGCAATGGCAGAGAAATGTGATACGTTATCGCCAAATGGATGCTTTGGCTGATCGGGTAAAACAATTAGAGGCACAATTAAAAAATAATTAAATTATCATCGCTTATTGGGATGATAATACATTTGAGGATATAGCAGAATTGACTACTATTGATATACATGAAATTCAAAAATACCTACCACATAGATATCCGATGTTACTTATCGACAAAGTGGTTGAATACACAGTGGGTGAACATTTGGTAGGTATTAAAAATGTGACTTTCAATGAGCCTCATTTTACAGGGCACTTTCCTGCAAGAGTTATTATGCCTGGCGTATTAATTTTAGAAGCCTTAGCTCAAGCAACAGGATTATTAGCATTTAAATCATATGAAGACTTGCGTTCAGATACTGCACTTTATTATTTAGCGGCTATTGATAATGCAAGATTTAAACGGCCTGTTGAACCAGGCGATCAATTACAATTAGAGGTGACATTGATTAAACATAGGCGTAATTTCTGGCGATTTAGCTGCGTTGCTACGGTAGATGGTGAAGTGGCGGTAAGTGCCGACATTATGTGTGTTGATCAAGAAATGCCAGAATGATTGATGATACCGCTATTATTGAACCGTCTGCGCTTATTGCTGACGACGTTATAATAGGACCGTATTCAGTAATTGGCGCTGATGTTGAGATAGCCTCAGGGTGCAAAATTGAATCGCATGTAGTGATTAAAGGCCCAAGCAAAATCGGTAAAAATAATAAAATTTATCAATTTTCATCGATTGGCGAAGATCCACAAGATAAAAAACATGTCGGTGAGCCAACAATACTAGAAATTGGCGACAATAATCTTATCCGTGAAAATGTCACCATTAATCGGGGCACGGTTCAAGGTGGTGGGGTAACTAAAATTGGCAATGATAACTGGATCATGGCGTATGTGCATATCGCTCATGATTGTACTATTGGCAATGACAATATCCTTGCTAATAATGCCTCATTAGCCGGTCATGTTGTTATTGATGATTTTGTGATTCTGGGTGGCTTCACACTTATTAGCCAATTTAATAAAATAGGCTCGCACTCTTTTAGCGCGATGGCAAGTGTAATTTCTCGTAATGTACCCCCGTATGTTTTAGTTTCTGGTCATATGGCAAAACCGATTGGCATTAATGTTAATGGCCTACGTCGTCGCCAGTTTTCTGATGAACAAATTAAGAATATTCGTAAGGCATATAAACTGATGTATCGCTCGGGTCTAGGGATAGAGCAAGCACAACAGCAGATCGAAGATATAGAACAAGTACATTCAGAACTGGCTATTATAAGTAAATTTTTAGATGAGCAACAAGGCGGCATTATTCGGTAACAAAATGCGCCTTGGTAATTGTCAGCGCATCCATTGTGAGTATTAAAAAAAACAGCGCTTTGAAAGGACACGGCTATAACGTATAATTTGATCCTTTTACTTTTAGCACAGTGTTGAGCTGTGTCTATAACCAAACTATTTGAAGATACAGATTTACACTCTTTCGTTACTCCCGCAGCTTACCCAGTCGAGCTGAGCACAAGCTTAAGCGGAAGGTCTAGTGTCGTAGCTATGGATCCCCAATAAGCTTGCGCTTAGCTTGACCTGGTAAGATCTCGAAGATGACGACCTTATCATAGAAAAGGTATAAATTCTGCAACTTGAATGGATGGGTCTAAACAGAATAATTGAGGAGACTAGGTGGATATTTACGCATCGGATGAGGAAAAAGGCGAAGATATAAAACGCTGGTGGCGAGAAAATGGTCGATCAGTTATTTTAGGCTGTGCTTTAGGTGGTGCAGTGATTTTTGGTGGGCGTTACTGGATAGAACATAAGCAAACAGTAACTGAAAATGCATCACAGACCTACCAACAAGTATCACAGGCAATACAACAACAGCAAATTGAAACCGCTGAACAATTAACACAACAATTATTGAGTGAGTTTTCTAATACGCCTTACGCTATTTTTGCCGCGTTAAGAATGGCGGAGCAGGCCGTTAAAGATGATGACAAAGGATCTGCTAAATTATATCTACAGTGGGTTACTGATAATGCATTATTAGCAGGACATATTGAATTAGCGCGATTGCGGCAAGCAAAAATAATGGTTGATGAAGCAAAGTACCAACAAGCGCTGGAACTTGCTATGCAGTCTACCTCAGCTGGCTTTTCTTCATTATTTCAAGAGTTGCAAGGTGACATCTTTGTTGCAATGAATAATAAGCCAGATGCGCGCACTGCCTATCAAACTGCAATGATTCCACTGCAACAAGGTGATCCACGGCTAGTTTTGTTGCAAATGAAATCAGATGACTTGGCAATTGAAAGTGATGGGTAAAATGTACCAACTTGGGCTACTCCTCATACTAATAAGCTTAAGTGGTTGTGGCACTGTTAAAGGCTGGTTAGCAGAAGATTCTTACGAGGTTCCCGCTACCGAGTTAGTCGAATTTACCGCTGAGTTTACCCCCGTTAAATTATGGTCAACGGATGCGGGTGGCGGTGGCGGAAGTACCTATAGTGATATCGCTATATGGCTACAAAGTGAGATGGCAATTGCCATTGATTATGAAGGTGACGTGAGTGCACACAATGCGCAAACAGGTCAGCGACTATGGAAGCAGTCACTCGATGTCCCTGTGATTACTGGTGTGGGTGGTGGAGAAGGCTTGATCTTGGTAGGCAGCCAAGAAGGTGAGATTTTAGCATTAGATGAAACTAATGGTGATTTACTGTGGCGACAACAACTCACCAGTGAAGTGTTAGCACCGCCGAAAGCTGCCAGAGGTGTGGTGGTTGCACGAACAGCAGATGGCAGAATACGTGGATTAGCTATTACTGATGGTGCCGTATTATGGGATTATCAACGTAAAGTACCCTTATTAAGTCTACGGGGTGCAAGCTCAGTGGTACTGGCTGATGATAAAGTGATTGCAGGTTATGCTAGTGGTATGCTGGTAGCGTTATCAATTACAGATGGACAAGTGATTTGGGAAAAGAGTGTTGCCGTGCCACGAGGTCGCTCAGAGATTGATAGGCTGGTCGATATTGATGCAGATCCTGTTATTAAAGACGGCATTGTCTATGCGGTAGCTTTCCATGGACAAATTGCAGCATTTGAATTGGCGACGGGACAAAAATTATGGGCACGAGATATGTCTTCCCGCTCAGGTTTAGATGTTGCAGAGGGTAATACTGTTTATGTTACTGATGATGAGGATTATGTTTGGGCATTACAAGGTAGAAATGCACTGTGGCGGCAGACACGGTTATTACGCCGTAAATTAACGGCACCTGTTGTAGCAGGCAATCAGGTTATTGTGGGTGATTTTGAAGGCTATGTGCACTGGATTTCTCGCGATGATGGTCGCTTTGTTGCACGTACTCAAATTTCTAAATCAGCGATTAGAAGTAAACCTGTTGTTGAAGATGATATAGTCTATATTCTTGCTAAAGATGGTGAGTTAACGGCTTTTCGGATCCAATAGAAATCTTTATTAATCAAAGCACACTCATGAACTACATCACACAGCACCTTTTTTTTGCCTACTCTAAACCGCGTTTTAATTATGCAAAGCGTGCTGATAAATGAAAGCTGTTATCGCCCTAGTGGGGCGGCCAAATGTCGGAAAATCCACTTTATTTAATCGTTTAACCCATCGCCGGGATGCATTGGTTGCCGATATTGCAGGTTTAACACGCGATAGAATTTATGGCACAGTTAAAACTGATGACTGTGATTTCATCTTAATTGATACCGGTGGTTTGACGGATCAAGGCGATGATATGTCTGACTTGATGCGTAAGCAGGCTGATTTAGCCATAGAAGAAGCGGATTTGGTTTTCTTCATAGTGGATGGACGTGCAGGTTTGCTGGGTGATGATGAAGTGATAGCGCAACAATTACGCAGTATTAATAAGCCAACCATATTGGTCATTAATAAAGCAGAGGGTGAGAAAAAAGAAATTATCTCTGCAGAGTTTTATGCCATAGGTCTAGGTGATCCACAGGTGATCTCAGCTTCTCAAGGTCGGGGCATTGTGCCTTTGTTGGATAAGCTTAAACAGCGTGTGCCTAGTGTATTAAAAGAAGATGCTGATGTTGAGCATGAAAATGATGTGCAAGATAAAGGTATTCGATTAGCCGTATTAGGTCGGCCGAACGTAGGTAAATCTACACTGATAAATCGTATTATGGGTGAAGAGCGTGTGGTTGCCTTCGATGAGCCGGGTACGACACGGGACAGTATCCACATTCCCTTTGAGAAAGATGGCACGGAATATACCTTGATTGATACGGCAGGTGTGCGACGACGCTCAAAAGTATCAGAAATGCTTGAGAAATTTAGCATTGTTAAAACGTTACAAGCACTTGAAGATGCCAATGTCGTATTGCTAGTGCTAGATGCACATGAAGGCATTGTCGAGCAAGATTTGCATTTGGCAGGCTTGATTATTCAAAGTGGTCGCGCAGTGGTCATTGCTGTCAATAAATGGGATGGCTTGGACAAAGAAGAGCGTGAATGGGTGACATCTAATATTGAACGTCGCTTACCTTTTTTACATTTTGCCAATACCCATTTTATTTCGGCATTACACGGTAGCGGTGTAGGTTTGTTATTTAAATCGGTGAAACAAGCCTATAGTTCTGCGATGTCACAGATCCCAACACCACGATTAACGCGGGTTCTAGAAGATGCCGTTGCTGATCATCAACCTCCCTTAGTTGGTGGGCGTCGAATTAAATTTCGCTACGCACATTTAGGGGGCAAAAACCCACCACGTATTATTATTCATGGCAATCAAACCGACGCAACACCAAATAGCTATAAGCGTTACTTAGAAAACACATTTCGAGACGTATTGAAATTACATGGCACACCGATAGTGATTGAGTTTAAGACAGGTAATAATCCTTTTAAAGGCAACAATAAAAAGCTAACAGATAAGCAAGCCGCCTCCAAACGACGGCAGGTTGTTAAATATAAACATAAAAATATTGCTGATTAGCCATAATATTCAGTCTAACTTAAAGGTCTTATACCCAAAATCATTCAATCTGTGAAGATTCAGGGCAAAAATAGGAAGTCAGA
>CAYTAM010000091.1:0-6185 GCA_964435685.1 uncultured Methylophaga sp.
TAATGGCTTCTTCTCTTGCTGAATCATCTATTTCCAAGTTGTTTGGGTATATACTGGCTAAAATCGCCACAATAGAACAACTATTACCGCTAATTTCGGAGACGTTTAGAACCATTTTATCTCAGCCTAAATTCAAGCAGACTTATTCAGAGCTTCCATAATGGTTGCCAGCACACCAATAGTCATGGACAATAAGCAATCATAACCACTAGCATGATGAAGTAATGTGACTGACACAATTATCTACGAACAGCCCCTAAATGAACGGATCCGCACCTTTCTTAGAATTGAATTTCTATTTAAACGGATTGATCTGATGCTGCAAGAGGGCAGTATTGCACAGCATAGAGATGCGTTAACAAATTTACTAAGTATCTTATCAATCTTTGAACGCGGCGATCTCAAACAAGAAATTATCAAAGAATTAGAGCGATTAACAGCTATGTTGACCGCACTAGAAAATAAACCGGGCGTAGACATGAATGCGCTAAATGACTTGTTGGGGGATTTAGATCAAATCCTTGATGGCCTTCATTTGAAAAAAAAGGCTATCGGTCAAACACTGCGTGATAATGAGTTTTTATCAAGTATCCGCCAACGTGCTACTATTGCAGGTGGCAGTTGTGACTTTGATCTCCCCGCTTACCATTATTGGTTAGAACACACTTCGGGTGACCTACAAAAACAGCAATTATTGGCATGGATAGAACAAATAGAGAGTGCCCGCTCTGCAATTGATCTCGCACTTAAATTAATTCGTAGTAGCACCCATTTTGAAAATATTTTAGCCTCGGCGGGGTTCTATCAGCAAAGCCTTGATAGCGATCAGCCCCATCAGCTTATTCGAATCAAAATAGCCAAAAACCTACATTGCTATCCAGAAATTAGTGGTGGCAAACATCGTTTTACCGTACGGTTCATCAAATTTGATATTGAACAGCGCGCCAAGCAAGTCAGTGATGATATTGAGTTCTCGCTTAGCTGCTGTTTTATGTAATTAACCTGAAAATGGGATAAGGATAGTCATAAAGCCTATGAATTACACCTACTTATCGACAAACCCCGCTTCATAATGAAGAAAAATTGCATAACTACCTTGCCCAGTGCTTTTATTTTGGCGGATATCAAGGCGAATTTACGTAGCAATAGCGCGCTATTGGAAGTAAAAATGAACTACCCCGCGGAATATAACCCTAAGGGATTTAACGCAGAGAGCCGCCAAAATAAGGGGGCTGGATGGCTGTGCTTATCACGTTTTCAGGTTAATTATGACTAAATTCGTCCTGTGTCCCCAATGCAGTAAGCGTGTGCCATGGCAACACGATCAACACTGGAAGCCTTTTTGTAGCGAACGCTGCAAATTAATCGACTTAGGTGAGTGGGCGAGTGAAGGTCACCGCATTGCTGGTGAATCTGTTGGAATAGAAGATACTTTAGATCCCGATCTATTTAATCCTTCCGACTATCACTAAAAACCCTAAGTGCTCTGCTTAGGGAAGCTACAAGCTGTGCATTTTCCAAGAAAAAATAAGGGCCATACCCAAACTACTTGGACATGCATGCTTGCTGCTTGTGGTTTTTCTCAGCAGTGCTTAGGCATCACCTGCTGTTAGGATCCCTTGCTGGTGAGAAAAGTCAATCATCCGGTTAAGCGGAATTAATGCTTTCTTGCGTATTTGTTCATCAACCTCAATAGTATTGGTACCATCACGTAAGGCTTCATATAAATTCACTAACGTATTCATCGCCATCCACGGGCAATGCGCACAGCTTTTACAGGTCGCACTTTTACCGCCTGTGGGTGCAGGAATAAGTAATTTATCTGGTACCACCTGTTTCATTTTATAAAACAAACCATGATCCGTTGCAATAATTAACGTCGGTGCGTTTGATTTTTTGCCTGCCGCAATGATCTGTTTAGTTGAGCCAACAAAATCTGCCTTAGCAATCACTGATTCGGGTGATTCCGGATGTACTAACACCTCAGCATCTGGATGTTTCTTCATCAATTCTTCAAGCTCATACAGCTTAAATTCATCATGAACGATACAATTACCTTGCCACATAATCATATCGGCATTGGTTTTATTTTTAATATATTGGCCTAAATGACGATCCGGACCCCAGATAATTTTTTTGCCCTCGGCCATTATATGCCCAATAATTTGAGTGGCATTACTGGAGGTTACGATCCAGTCTGCACGGGCTTTCACTTCGACACTGGTATTAGCATATACCACTACTTCACGGTCAGGGTATTGATCACAAAACTGGCTGAATTCTTCAATAGGGCAACCTAAATCTAAAGAGCATTCCGCATCTAATGTCGGCATAATAATAGTTTTTTCTGGGCTTAAAATTTTGGAAGTTTCACCCATAAATCGCACACCACAAATCACTAAAGTATCCGCTTTATGCTGTGCGCCAAAGTTTGCCATATCCAACGAATCAGAAACATAGCCACCAGTTGCTTCAGCTAGAGCCTGTAATTCATCATCAACATAATAATGTGCAATTACCACCGCATTTTTTTGTTTTAATAATGCTGTTATTTTAACAATATAGTCTGCTTTTTCGTCTTCTGATAGCCACGGGCTCAGCACAACATTTTCAATAATATTATCAATACTAGCTTGTAATTTATGAGGAATTGTTTCTGCTAAACTCATTTTGTTGTACTCTCCGATTTTAATCTACGAATGATTGCAACATTCGCGGCAGGAAAGTCATCTTCAGCTAAATCATTGATGGCACACCAACGTAACTGCTGCCCTTCCTGCCCTTGCGGTTTACCTGAATATTCGGTCACCCTCCAAATATCCAGCAACACCGATTTATCCTCATAGTCATGACTCAGCTCTAAAAAGTCTTGCGCAGAAGAAATTATAATGCCGATCTCTTCTTCTATTTCACGAACCAAAGCGTCGTAAACGGATTCATTAACTTCAACCTTACCACCCGGGAATTCCCAAAAACCGCCTTGGTGTTGATGGGCTTGACGCAATGCTAGTAACACTTCGTTATGGGTATTAACAATAATGGCAACGACCACATGAACAGTGCTTTTCACGCTGTGTTATTAATTTACTAAGGTATAAATAGCGCCACAATAAGGACAGGCTACTTCACCCTTAGCTTTAACATCCAAATACACTTTCGGATGCGCATCCCATACATCCATCTCCGCCGTGGGGCGGCAACTTAACGGCAAATCAGCAAGATGAATTTCATAACGTTGCTCTGCACATGATGCAACGGTTGTTTTTTCAGTCATCTTTTCAACCTCCAATTTACCGTAAGTGGCTACTGAGCTATTTTACTCTTGGTTTGATTCAGCAACAACCGCCGCTTTACGCAAACGAATATTAAGCTCTTTTAATTGTGCTTCGCTGACACTACTTGGTGCATCGGTTAATAAACAACTTGCTGATTGTGTTTTAGGGAAAGCCATCACATCACGGATAGAAGCCGAGCCTGTCATCAACATCGCCAAGCGATCTAAACCGAAGGCTAGACCACCATGAGGAGGACAACCAAATTTTAATGCTTCTAATAAGAAACCAAATTTATCCTCAGCTTCTTCTTTAGATATGCCCAATAGCTCAAATACTTGGCTTTGCACATCGGCTTTATCAATACGCATTGAACCGCCACCCAATTCGGTGCCGTTTAATACCATATCGTAAGCGCGTGATAAGCATTTGCCTGGATCTGTTGCTAATAAACCAAGATCAGATTCACGGGGGGCAGTGAATGGGTGATGTAAAGCTGTCCAACGATCTGATTTTTCATCCCACTCAAACATGGGAAAGGCAACAATCCACAAAGGCTGCCAACCGTGTTTAACAAGATCTAAATCATGGCCAACTTTAACGCGTAAAGCACCTATCGCTTCATTTACAATGTGCGCTTTATCTGCACCAAAGAACACTAAATCACCTGTTTGTGCCTCAGTACGTTCCATAATCGCCGCAACGACATCATCCGGCAGAAATTTTAAGATAGGTGATTGCAAGCCTTCACGACCTGCAGCAAGATCATTAACCTTAATATAAGCTAGACCTTTCGCACCATAAATGCTGACAAATTTGGTGTAATCATCAATTTGTTTGCGGCTTAAACTCGCACCATTAGGCACGCGTAAACAGGCAACACGACCTTTTTCATCATTAGCAGAGCCAGCAAATACTTTGAAATCTACACTTTTCATCAAGTCGCTAACTTCAACTAACTCCAGATCGATACGTAAGTCAGGTTTATCACTGCCATAGCGTGCCATCGCTTCGGCATACGTCATGCGAGGGAAAGGATTCGGTAGTTGTTCTTCTAATACGTTAGCAAACAAGCTACGGATCATTTCTTCCATCATCGCCATCAACTGTTCTTCTTCCATAAAAGAAACTTCAACATCAACTTGAGTAAATTCTGGTTGGCGATCAGCGCGTAAATCCTCATCACGGAAACAGCGCACAATCTGATAATAGCGATCCATACCTGCCACCATCAACAACTGTTTAAACAATTGTGGCGATTGCGGTAAGGCAAAGAAATCACCTTGATGGGTACGGCTGGGCACCAAATAATCACGCGCACCTTCTGGGGTGGCTTTGGTTAAAATCGGTGTTTCGATATCTAAAAAACCATTATCATCTAAAAAATGGCGTAATTGGCTAGTGATTTTCGAACGAAAGCGCAATTTTTGCTGCATTTCAGGGCGACGTAAATCGATATAGCGATGGCGCAAGCGCACATCTTCATTCACTTCAGCTTGTTCTGTTAGCGGGAATGGTGGTGTTTCTGCACTGTTCAGGATCTTAACGCGGCTAGCAACGATCTCTATTTTACCGCTTTTCAGATCAGGGTTATCACTGCCTTCTGGACGTAGACGAACCAATCCCTCAATTTCCAATACATATTCACTACGTACACGCTCGGCAATAGCAAAACTTTCCGCATCTTCAGGATTACAAACCACCTGTACTAAACCTTCACGATCACGTAAATCAATAAAAATAACGCCGCCATGATCACGACGGCGGTGCATCCACCCTGCAACCGTGACAACCTGTCCATCTAATGTTTCGTTTACATCGCCGCAATAATGGCTACGCATAAATACTTCCTACTCTTTTTGGTTAATCTTTTCGCCGGCAATCGTACCGTCGTCAACTAGTTCATCTTTTTGCCATGGTGGCACGACAGTCCCCATGGAAATAATCATTTTCATACCATCTTCAATTGACATCTCAAGTTCGATAACATCTTTTTGAAGCACCATAATAACAAATCCAGATGTTGGGTTTGGTGTTGTCGGCACAAAAACGCTAATAAGATCGGTGCCCGCTTTCGCTTGTACTTCACCTAAACTATCTGATGTCATAAATGCTATACCCCACAATCCCTTACGTGGATATTCTATTAATATTACCTTACTAAATGACTTACCATCCGTTGCCAACACGGCCTCCATAATTTGTTTTACGCCACCATACAGTGTGCGAACTAATGGAATTCTTGCTAATAATGATTCCCACGCAACAACGATGCGCCTGCCCAATAAGTTGGCAACTACCATCCCTGTTGTCAACACCAGCACCACGGCTAACACCACACCTAATCCCGGAATATGAAAGCCCAGAACTGTATCTGGCTGATAACTTTGTGGCAATAATAATAATAATTGATCTAAAAAACCCACAATGGCTCGTACGACTAGAAAGGTAATACCTAACGGCATCCAAACCAATAGTCCCGCAATTAAATATTTACGCACCTTATACCACCCTATGCCGCATCAGTCTTTTTTGCAGGTGATTTTTCCTTACCACTGTCTGCAATATTACGTTTATTGTTGCCACTTTTGAAATCTGTCTCATACCAGCCCTCGCCTTTTAAGCGAAAGCCTCCGGCAGAAACAAGTTTCCGTAGTGTCGCTTCATCACAGGCGGGGCAATGAATCAACGGCTCATCACTCATTTTTTGTAATGCTTCGAACGCATGTTCACACGCATCACAACGATATTCATATAATGGCATCCTGATCCACCCTTTTGATCATCTCAATATTAAAAACTACTGCATAGATAACATTGAGGTAATTGTCATATTTTCAAGTTATTAACCGAGTAATTATACCCGTGATCATTCAATTTGCAAAAAAAACCTCGTCATCCCGGTATGCTTTT
>CAYTAM010000092.1:0-5999 GCA_964435685.1 uncultured Methylophaga sp.
GCACTATTTTCTGCATTCCCTAAATCACACTTAGGTTTTTAGAGATGCCCTAAATATTGATTTTAGATGTGTACGAGATTTTAACTTTAAAGACTAGAGTAATGATTTTAAATGTATTTCCCTTTGTATTAGTTCAGAATACGTAGTAATATCCAGAGAATATACTAGTAATAGTATATTGAAAGACATGCTGTTGAGCTTGGGGCTAGCTAAAGATCTAGTCTTTTCTGCCGAAAAAGGAATTATTAAGGTGAATTAAATAATATTACTGAGGTTTTTTAAGTGGCTAGCATTGAACATGAAAATAGCATTAATGACCATCATCTTTCGCGCACATTTGATCGTGATCTAACGCCGGTACCAGATCTTAACAAACATATTGTTATTGTTGATGATGAATCAACAGGCAGAATGATTATAGGCAAGATTTTACATCAAGTTATGGACAACATCGTATTAGATGAATTTGAATACCCCGCTGATGTGTTACTGTGGTTAGAGGATCATCATCCTGATTTAATTGTTACTGATTATCGAATGCCGGATATTAATGGTATTGATTTCATTAAAAAAATACGTGCACAAGCAGGGTGCCAAGATATTCCTATCATGATGATCACCATTGCGGATGAAAAAAAGGTACGTTATGACGCATTAGAAGCCGGAGCAACGGCATTCTTAACACGCCCCATTGATCATATTGAATGTAGAACTAGTTGTAGAAACCTACTGAAATTGAGTGAGCAACATTCAATTATTCAAAAACGAGCACAGTGGTTGGCGCAGCAAGTTGATTTAGCCACTCAAAAAATCATTGCACGTGAACAAGAAACTCTGTTGTGCCTAGCTAAAGCAGGTGAATATCGTGATGAGGAAACGGGTAATCACGTTATAAGAATGGCAAAATATTCACGCCAAATTGCTGAAGAATTAAACATGTCAAAACAAGAGTGTGACTTTCTTGAGTACGCCGCACCTATGCATGATATCGGTAAGATTGGAATAGCTGATGGCATATTACTTAAACCAGGTAAGCTAAGTGCTGCAGAGTGGGAAACGATGAAACAACATGCTGAAATAGGCTACGATATTCTGGTTGATAGTGAATCTAAATACATGAAAATGGGTGCAATTATTGCGCTATCACACCATGAAAAATTTGATGGCAGTGGTTATCCCAAAGGTTTAAAGGGTACAGCGATCCCCTTTATAGGTCGAATTGTTGCGGTGGCAGATGTGTATGATGCCTTGATATCTGAAAGACCCTATAAAAAAGCATGGTCATTATCCAAAGCGTTTGATTATTTAAAGCAACAATCAGGGGCGCATTTTGACCCACAGTGTATTGATGCCTTCTTTAAACGTATTGATCAGATTAGAAAGATTGAGCTTGAGTATGCCGATACGGAACACCATAAAACGTAGTAAATAGAAAAATAGGAATGAACACTATGTTTGAAGGACAAAGCATTACTTCGTGGTTAAAAAAACGCACTGAAAATATTGAAGATTCTGAGCCTGAACAGATCACTATTCGCTTGGTTATTGGTTTATTGCTTATCGTCTATTTTTGTTTTCCCTGGGGGACAGAAGAGACGTTTTTGCAAGCAATTTCATCAACATCTAGCAAGATAACATTGACTTATTACCTAGGAGCAATTTTGATTGCTCTGGCAATGATTATATATCCTTATAAGTCAATCCTGAGACGTGTAGCGGGAATTTTTCTGGATATTATAACACTGTCTATTTTGATGACGCTCGCGGGCGCTGAAAGTATTTATATTTTTGGTATTTACCTGTGGGTTATTTTAGGTAATGGCTTTCGTTATGGCGTCAATTCTTTATACTTTTCACTTGTTATTGGATTGATAGGTTTTGTCATTGCCATTACCTATGGACATTATTGGCAAAGCGGAGCAGCTGATGAAATAGCCTATAGCCTATTGTTTTTATTAATTTTAATACCTATGTATACCGCATTTCTGATCAAGAAGCTACATGCAGCAATAGCGAGTGCGAAACAAGCAAATGAGGCAAAAAGCCGGTTTTTAGCCAATATGTCGCATGAACTCAGAACACCATTAAATGGTGTGATTGGTTTGGGTGATTTGCTACGTGAAACAAAGCTTAATCAAGAGCAATATGAGCTTGCTGATGCCATGCATCATTCTGCCCATACACTGCTTGGATTAATTGAAAAAGTATTAGATATCTCCAAAATTGAAGCAGGTAAGATTGAGATAACTAAATCTCAATTTGATTTGCATGCGTTAGTTAACTCTGTGCTTGCACTGCAAGTACCAATAGGCATGAATAAAGGCTTAACAATTTCATGCACGATTGATTCTAGCGTGCCTTTTTTGCTGGAAGGTGATCAGCAACATATAAGACAAGTTTTAATAAATTTAATAGGTAATGCAATTAAGTTCACTCCAAAAGGATCCGTAAATTTGCGTCTCTACAGTCTATCTAATGATGATAGCAAAGCAAAAGTACGTTTCGAAATTAAGGATACTGGTATCGGTATTGATGCGGAGGTTCTTGATAGCGTCTTTGATGACTTTACTCAAGTAGGACAAGTAATAGAGGGTGGCACAGGACTTGGCACAACTATATCAAAAGAATTGGTGGAATTAATGGGGGGGCAAATAGGTGTGGAAAGTAAACGCTATAAAGGTTCAATGTTTTGGTTTGAGCTACCCTTTACAGTAGTTTCGTATGAGTCGTTAGATATTGCTGATAATCATCTGCTGGTGATGGCGACGCAGCAAACAGCCGTAGTATTAAAACCCATATTGGCTAATTGGAAAATAAAGTTTGATGAGGTTAATTCACCAGTCGGTGCTTTAAAATTATTGAGCCAAGCTATTGATCAAGGCGAAGCCTATAAAGTGGTGTTGGTTGAACGGCAGTGTTTATCTGACTTTAGCCCAAAACAATTTTCAGAAATGCTTAAAGCAGAGCGGTTATTGAGTAATGTCTCATGGGTGTTATTGGATTCTAATGACGATAAGTTAATGGGCTCTGACATAGGTGAGCACTATATATCAGTAATAACTGATTTACATGATAAACGGTTATTATTTAATGCCATCCATGCCGCCCAAAGCATCCAAACCAATGCAGAGAATATTGTGTCGCTTTCCGACCATTATGCAAAACAACTGGGCGCTAAGCCATTAACCATTTTGGTGGCAGAGGATAATTTAGTTAACCAGAAGGTTATTGACGGTATATTAAGGCGTGCAGGTCACACTGTTATTGTTGTCGATGATGGTGAAAAAGCCTTGGATGTTTTAGAGGAAGAGTTTGAAGAAATTGACTTACTGATCGTGGATAAAAACATGCCGGAACGATCAGGTGATGAAGTCGTCTTAGCAATGAAATATATGGAGGTAGGGCATAGTATCCCTACAATCATGTTAACAGCAGATGCCACACCAAAAGCACGGCAAGTAAGCATTGATGCGGGCGTAAACGAATTTTTAACAAAACCTATTGACTCAAAAGAGCTATTAGAAAAAATTGCAAAACTAACAATATCAAGCAAGAGTAAAAAAACACAGCAGAATATAACAAAACTTCCCGTTAATACTAATGAGGAAGAAAAGCTTGGCTCGGTAAATGAATGGTTTGATGAAGCCGTATTTCAATCATTAATCATGTTAGATACGGATCCCACTTTTATTGAAAAACTGGTTAAAGGTTTTATCTATGATGGTGAGAAACATATAAGTAGAATTACTGATGCGATTGCTGATGATTATTTGAAATTACGTGAATCATTGCATGCGCTTAAAGGCTCAGCAGCAGAATTAGGTGCCAGTAAACTCGTCGAAATATGCCAGACGGGAGAATCATACAAACCCTATGATATCGGCACAGAAAAAATGGTTCGGCTAAGTGAGGATATTAAGCAGATATATGACAATACGGTAACAGCCTTAAATAACGCGGTATCTAAGGCTGTTACAGTTGATAAAGTTGCAGTGCTTAAGCAATAAACTTTCCGCTTTGTCGGCTTACTAAACGTTCCATCATCCGTAGATCTTTCTTAGTCAAATTTAATGCGGCATCCACCCAAATAATAGTGATATCTACCAGCTCTTTATAAGAAATAGGGTTGCAGAGATCTTTTACCTTTCTAATAGCTTGGTAGCTGTTAGAAATACGATTGGCTTTCTTTATGTATTTATATAAAGCCAGTTCCCCCTCACCTTTTTCGGCTAAAATATCAACGACACCCATATCATAGAGTGCTTCAGCAGTATACATTTGACCGCTCATAATGATCTTTTCAGCCATAACTACACCTACTTTTCTGGATAACAGTGAAAATGCGCCCATACCCGGAAATAAGTTGAATAAAACTTCGGGTAATCCCATTTTAGTATCACGCTCTGCAATTAAAATATTGGCAGATAACGCTGATTCAAACCCACCACCTAACGCATCGCCTTGCACCAGTGAGACAGTGGTTAATTCACAATCAAGATGCGTTAGAAATTGGTAGATGGGCGTGATACATTCTATGGCATACGATAATAGTTTATCACGATCAGCTTGTTGGATTAGCTGATGAAATAAGTTTAAATCACCACCTAGGTTGAAAACATTTTCAACATCAGAGGCTAAAACTAAATAATCATATTTAGTTTGTTGACTAGCTTTCATTTCAGCTTTAACTTGTTGATGATAGGCATTTATATTGAGTAATAATTCAGGTGTAAAACACGGGCGAGGTGTTGAGTTCATTAAAAACCACCCAATTTTATATTTTTCATCATAGTAGGTCGTTAATTGGGAGTATTGATTGTTATCCCTTTGAGTATGGTGTTGAGAAGGTTCTGGAAGCTGTGAAACATCTGCCAAACTATTGCCTTGAAAGTTATCCAAGCGTGCTAGATTATCCATTCCTTTTTCTCCTGAAAATTAATTTATAGTGGCATAATATTAAAATTAATATGCACCTTATTTTTGGCAGAATTGAAGTATTATGTCCAGCAACCACATGCTCTTCTAAATGAATATAATGTTAATTTATTTCGATTTTTCAGCATGTAATGGCGCAAAAAAAGGATAAAATTGAGTTGTAGGCTAGGATTGGTGACCAAACAAGCACTAAATGTAAAGGTGGCTTAAAACTGAAATATGTGATATATCGCACACTTTTTATTTGACGCGCCTCACATTTTTTTTAAAATGCGCAAAATACGTCACACTTTTGAGGGCGGTATGCCTATCAGCTGATTTGGGTATAAAGCTGCCGAATTACTGTTATGATCTTTAAATTATTGTTTACGGGTGAATTTTATAATGTGGCGGCGATCACGTTTATTGGGACGGCCTTTTTCAACTCTAAAACCAAGCGGTTGGCTTTTGATTTGTTGATGCAATAGATCACGTTTTTCAATGCTTTCTTCGGACTCAAGATAAAGTTGCTGTGCTTCGGGGGCAGGGCGGCGTTGCTTAGATAAAGCTAATATTGTGATGATGTGTTGATACGGTGGCTTAGAGATGGATAGCACATCGTCAGCTTTAATGGTTCGGCTAGGTTTAACACGATTTTTATTCAAATGAACCTTGCCACCATTAATGGCTGCTACAGCAAGACTACGTGTTTTGTAAAAGCGCGCCGCCCATAACCATTTGTCTAAGCGCTGACTTTCCTCAGAGGATATTTCTTTCTTTGCCATTAATTCTCTTTGTCATTTCCGAGATCTTACCCAGTCAAGCTGAGCACAAGCTTAGCGGGGATCCATAAACAGCATCCATAGATTACTAATAAGGGCATCTCTAAAAACCTAAGTGTGATTTAGGGAATGCATAAAATAGTGCATTTTTTACCCAAAAATGAGGAGAATAGTGAACTATTTGACGAGTTTTTGGGTAAAAAAGGTGCTGTTTTATGCGTTTGATAAACTGTGCTTAGGTTTTTACAAGAGGTGCCCATAAGCTTGTGCTCAGCTTGACTGGGTAAACATGCAGGAATGACG
>CAYTAM010000093.1:0-5944 GCA_964435685.1 uncultured Methylophaga sp.
TACTTTAACGCATCAATCGCTTCTGATAGATGCTGCACCGCAATCACGTTAATGCCCTTAATCGCTTTACGGGGTGCATTCGCTTTCGGCATAATGGCATGGCTAAAGCCATGTTTAGCAGCATCATAAATACGTTCTTCCCCTGCTTGTACAGGTCGAATTTCACCTGTTAACCCTACCTCACCAAACACCACCATATTACGTGCTATTGGCTTGTTTCTAAGGCTGGATAAAATAGCCGCTAACACCGCAAGATCTGCACCTGTTTCACTTAACTTTACTCCGCCAACGACATTAATAAACACATCTTGATCGCTACAGGTGATGCCACCATGGCGATGTAAAACAGCGAGTAACATTGCAATGCGATTTTGTTCTAAACCCACTGAAACACGGCGTGGATTGCCTAGTGGACTTTCATCGACTAACGCCTGCACCTCCACTAATATTGGTCGGCTACCTTCACGAATAACGGTCACTACACTGCCCGCAAGAGATTCATCACCGCGTGATAAAAAGATCGCCGAAGGATTACTGACTTCTTTTAAACCCAATTCAGTCATGGCAAACACGCCTAATTCATTAATGGCACCAAAACGATTTTTAACTGCACGTAATATTCTAAATCGTGTCGAGCTATCACCTTCAAAATAAAGAACAGTATCGACCATATGCTCTAACACGCGAGGGCCCGCTAATGCACCTTGCTTGGTTACATGCCCCACCAGAATTAGCGTAGTGCCGCTTGATTTAGCAAAACGAACTAATTGCGCTGCACTTTCCCGTACTTGTGCAACGGTGCCCGGGGCTGATTGTAATAATTCTGTAAACACAGTTTGAATTGAATCAATGACTACCACTTGCGGTTTGCGCGCTTTTGCTACGGCAATAATTTGCTCGGTATGCGTTTCAGCTAGCAGATCTAACGGTGTTTGTTCTAAATTAAGCCGCTCAGCACGAAGCCGAATTTGTTGCAATGATTCTTCGCCGCTAATATACAGTGGGCTAGCTCCACTAGTTTTGGCCATCATCGCCATTGCTTGTAACAATAGTGTTGATTTGCCAATACCCGGATCACCACCAATTAACACGACTGATCCCGTGACCAATCCGCCCCCTAAAACACGGTCAAGTTCGAGTAAACCTGTTGTCCAGCGAACAGCTTGCTGCGACGTTACTTCGCTGAGCGACTGCACATCATTTTTTTGTTCTCCTGCATACCCTGTGTGGCGAACAATAGTTTCTAAGCTAGCTGATGATGCTGAAGACTGTACCTCTTCTTGCAAACTGTTCCACGCACCACATTCACCGCAACGCCCTGCCCATTGTGGTGTTTGTGCACCGCAGTCTCTACAGCTATAAACACGTTTAATCTTCGCCATGATGATACTCACGGCTTACGCGTTCATTTATCTGACTTAATAATTCATATGAAATGGTATTTGCTTGCTGCGCAATATTATCAATATGAACATAACCCTCACCCCAAAGCATCGCCTCACTCCCCACTTTAGCAGCAAGCACCTGCGATAAATCAACTGCTATCATATCCATTGAAATTCGACCTATAATCGCTACGGTTTTGTTATCAATCATTACTGTGCCACTATTTGATAGCTGTCGAGGATAACCATCACCGTAGCCAATCCCAACGATTCCAATTCGTGTTGCTTTCTCAGCTACCCAGTCACCACCATAGCCTACTTGATCACCTGCTTGGAGATTTTGAATAGAAATTAGAATAGCACTTAATCGCATCACGGGCTTTAAATATAAACTACGTGCTGATTGCTCTGCAAAAGGCGACGATCCATACAGCATAATGCCGGGGCGAACCCAATCGCCATGACTCTCTGCAAAAGACAGGATTGCTGCAGAATTCGCCATACTTGTAGGAAGTTTATATTGCTGTGCATAGTGCATAAGTTTGGCTAACTGTTGCTGATTCCTCGTATCACCTACCGAATCAGCATTAGCAAAATGACTCATTAAGCCAATAGGTGCTTCAATATTATCTGTTCGTGCCAAGTTTTGTAATGCTAATTCAAGCTTATCAAGTCGCACACCTAATCGATGCATACCCGTTTCAACCATCAACCAACAAAATGTGAGTGGTTTGCTTAAACTGGTTGATATTGCTAACTCTATTTGTATCAAAGAATGGAAGACCAGTGACAAAGAATTATCTGTTGCCAATTGCAACTCCGCCGCAGTATTTACCCCTTCTAATATCACAATAGGCTGCTCTATGCCCGCTTCACGCAAAGCTAAGCCTTCGGATAAACGTGCAACACAAAAGGCATCGCTAGTTGATAATGCTTGTGCTACTGCCACCATGCCATGTCCGTATGCATTGGCTTTAACAACCGACATTACCCGGCTATCAGCTGCAAAATGCCTAACGCGTGATAGATTATGTTTAAGAGCGATCAAATCAATATGGGCAACAGGATTAGACTTACTCATCACCATAGTCGTCATAATTATTGTAGGCAAAATTCTCAAAGCGAGTATATTGGCCTTGGAATGTTAAATGAACCGTTCCAATCGGACCATTACGTTGCTTACTGATAATGATTTCTGCCTTACCTTTTTCAGCTGAATCTTCATTATAAACTTCATCACGATAAATAAAGACAATTAAATCAGCATCTTGCTCAATTGCGCCTGATTCACGCAGATCTGACATGATAGGCCGCTTATTAGGGCGTTGCTCCAAGCTACGGTTTAACTGTGACAATGCCACTACCGGTAACTCAAGTTCTTTAGCCAAGGCTTTTAAAGAACGTGAAATTTCAGAAATTTCGGTTGCCCTATTTTCGCCACCACTACCCTGCATCAATTGAATATAATCGATCACAATTAGGCTTAGACCATGTTCACGTTTTAAGCGTCGTGCTCGTGCGCGTAGCTCTGTTACGGTTAATGCCGGCGTATCATCAATAAACAAAGGTGCTTCGTTTAACAAAGCAATCGCAGAGGTTAAACGTGGCCAATCATCATCATTTAAACGCCCGGTTCGCAGGCGGTGTTGATCAATTTGACCTAATGATGATAACATTCGCATCGCCAAGGCATCAGCTGGCATCTCCATACTAAACACCGCTACCGGCAACTTACTTTTTATTACGACACTCTCTGCTAAATTCATCGCAAAGGTAGTTTTCCCCATCGAAGGGCGACCGGCAACAATCACTAAATCAGCAGGTTGTAAACCGGATGTTTGCATATCAAAATCGGTAAATCCAGTTGATAAACCGGTAATGGGGCTGTCCTGTTCAAACAAGGTATCGATGCGATCAACCACCCTGCTCAATACTTCTTTTACCTGAATAAAGCCCCCTTTTCGCTTGGCACCTTTTTCGGCAATTTCAAATACTTGTCGCTCAACCAGATCCAACATCTCATCACTGTTTCTTCCTTCAGGATTAAAAGCGACATTGGATATAGCAGCACCCACAGCAATAAGTTGGCGCAAAACTGAACGCTCACGCACTATAGATGCATAAGCAACAATATTAGCCACGCTGGGTGTATCACGTGCCAACATACCAAGATAAGCCAGCTCACCTACTTGATCTAATTCACCGCGACTGTCATGCCATTCGGCTAAGGTGATCACGTCAACAGGTTGAGATTGTTCAAACAATTCTGAGATTGCACGGAATATTAGCTGATGATTACGGCGGTAGAAATCATTTTCAACGACTAAATCAGCAATTTTTTCCCAGCTACGATTATCAAGCAGAAGACCGCCCAGCACAGATTGCTCAGCTTCAACGGAATGGGGCGGGACTTTAAGTGCCTCGGTGACAGGATCCGTATAGGATTGAGGATAGCTTATATCTTCCACGGTTCACCTAAGTTTTTTTAACAAGAAACAGCTCCATAAATATCGTCATTCTGGTAGTAACCGCAGGATCAATGACAATGTAAGTAATTTTAAGTATACACCAAGTCAAAGAACTAAGTTTCAGATCAACACATCCACCCAACTGCCACTTAAATTGATGGATCTGCACCAAAGTCTAGGAGCTTGTCCGAGAGGATTCAAATTTTAAGTGCTGTTCCAAAAACTTGATGGAACCGGCATAGGGAAGCCTATTGTCTTTTCTTCTCAGCATTCGCATTCACCACTACTATATTGCACTGAGAGTGCATCAATAGGTATTTTTATTGCCTGTCACGATGCCGATATCCATTTCCCAGTTAGATTTTTATCAATTTTGTCCATAAAATTCTTGCCATAAGCTGGGAAAAGGCGTTAGAATTCCTATCCATTCCATTTGGGCGCGATTTCTGCCCAAGAGAAGACGGCGAAACATAAGAAGAGAAGATGAAATAACCGTATCGATAAAGTTTTTGTAGTTTTTGACGATAAATTACAAGAGAAATTAATTCTTGCAGTAACTGGAATAACAACAAAATCAGGATGTTCTATGTCAACTAATCACGTGGGTCAATTGTCTTTTACCGATAGCGTTAATCTGATGGCCGACCGGGCTTTTAAGGTTCTCGAGATAGACTCTGGCATTGCTAACGCCATAAAAGCTTGCTCGGCTACTCTCGAAGTCAATTTTCCTGTCGAAATAAATGGCAAGGTAGAAGTATTCAAAGGTTGGCGCTCGACACACAGCACTCATCGTCTACCGGCAAAGGGCGGTATTCG
The DNA here is from genome assembly GCA_964435685.1 of uncultured Methylophaga sp. Classification (GTDB taxonomy): domain Bacteria; phylum Pseudomonadota; class Gammaproteobacteria; order Nitrosococcales; family Methylophagaceae. The sequence goes on from CAYTAM010000093.1 coordinate 4,670, forward strand.
ATACGCGACGATTGTTAATCAGGACGAAGTCGAGGCATTGGCTGCGCTGATGACCTATAAATGTGCCATTGTGGATGTGCCTTTTGGTGGTTCTAAGGGTGGCTTATTAATAGACCCAGCCAAATATTCCCGCGATGATATGCAAAAAATTACCCGGCGATTTGCGCGGGAGCTGGTACGTAAAGGCTTCCTTAGTCCAGCGACCAACGTGCCTGCGCCAGATATGGGAACGGGTGAACGGGAGATGGCCTGGATAGCGGATACCTATAAACACCTGCATCCTGAAGACATCAATTACGCCGGTTGTGTGACTGGCAAGCCAGTAGCCCACGGAGGTATTCGCGGTCGTACTGAGGCGACCGGTCGCGGTGTTGTGTACGTGATGCGCGAATTTTTTCGCCACGCGGATTGTGTAGCACAGGCTGGTTTCAAGGGTGGTCTGGCAGGTAAAACGATAATAATTCAGGGGCTTGGTAATGTTGGCTTCCACGCTGCCAAGTTGCTGCAGGAAGAAGATGAGTGTCTGATAACCGGGTTACTTGAACGCGATGGTGCGTTGGTTAATCCCGAAGGTCTTGATATCGAGAGCATCCGAAATCACATCGTTGAACAAGGCACCATTAAGGGTTATCCGGACGCAACCTTTGTTACTGATGGCATCGGCGTTCTCGAGATGGATTGTGATATTTTGATCCCAGCAGCAATGGAAGCTCAAATAACCCTAGAAAACGCCAGTAGAATAAAAGCTCGACTAATTGTAGAAGCGGCCAATGGTCCAGTCACTTTTGAAGCGGATGAAATACTCCGTGAGCAAGGCGTAATAATTTTGCCTGACGCTTATGTTAATGCGGGTGGTGTTACGGTCTCGTATTTCGAGTGGGTTCGCAATCTTGCGCATATTCGCTTTGGACGCATGGAGCGTCGTTACGATGAGACGCGTGGTTCGCACATGCTTAAAGCGATCCAAAGTATGACGGATCAACCCATTCCCGACTGGATTCAAAAAGAGCTAGTACAAGGCGCGAACGAACTGGATTTAGTGCGTTCTGGTCTTGATGACACGATGCGACTGTCTTTCCAGCAAATCAAAGAAGTCTACGACAGCAACAGTAAGGTCAACGACTACCGCACAGCATCCTATGTGGTCGCTATTGATAAAATATCCCGCTCTTATCTTGATATCGGTATTTACTGATTTTATGTGGTAGTGACCTGACTCTTACTAGGACTGCCTATTACCCATAAGTCTGAAGTAAGGCAATAGATGCGGTGTAA
>CAYTAM010000094.1:0-5908 GCA_964435685.1 uncultured Methylophaga sp.
TATACCGAGGCAAAGTTAGGGAAAAAGCCAGAAATTATCTATTTACTGAGTACATGCAATTAAAATTACAGTCTCGGTTTCTGGCAAATGAACCGCTATTCTCTGGTAGCGCGCAGCATCCATGAAGTTTTCTCATGAGTTCGCATGCGATCCGAGACTAATGCTATCGTTGATTCATCATCAGCCTGTTGTGCTAATTTTAAAACTCCGCGTGCAGTTCTTACTACTTGTTCGTGACCTTTGGTTAACAAGTCAACCATTTCTGTTGAACCAGGAATGCCTGCAACTTCTTTAATTGAGCTGAGCATAGTAAACTCTTTATAAGTCCCGGGTGCGGCAACATCTAAGGTACGAATGCGTTCTGCTATATCATCTACTGCAGTGGCTAACTCGGTGTAATGTTCTTCAAACATTAAATGTAGTTCACGAAATTGTGGGCCGGTGACGTTCCAATGAAAGTTGTGTGTTTGTAAATATAGCGTATAAGAATCTGCTAATAGGTGTTTTAAACCCTCTGCTATTTTCACTCGATTGTCTTTGCTTATGCCAATATCAATGTCAGTCATTATATTCTCCACATATTGTAAAACAGTTATTTATACCCGTTATCATTCAATCTGTGAAGATTCAGGGCAAAAATAGGAAGCCAGAACAAGGCGCAATGTGTAGGTAATGGCTAGCCCTTATCAAACATTGCAACGAAGTGCTGGTTTTCTAGCTTTTGGTCTGAAATTTACAGATTGAATGATTACGGGTATATACCCAAATTACTTGCTAAATCATGCTCTCTCAAGTAATTGAGGGGGAGGTGGTTTTAACTAACATTATACAAATATAATTTTTTAAAGCAACTAGTAAAGGCTATTTTTAGTAAGGTGAATTTGCTAAGTCTAGGTCGGGTTAACAGCGCATTATCATTTTGTGCGATGAGCTTATTGAGTGTGGTGATGCCTCCTAATGTCATCGCTCTTATTTCCCAGCCAATTCTTCCTTTAACGGTGCTGCCTAATGCTGTACCTGTTGCCATCAGTGTTTGTGCTCTTTGATATTGTAGCCGTAGCAGTGGCGCAATTTTAGCAGTATGAAGATCGGTTAATTGTTGTTCATTAATACCAAATTGTTTAAGTTCATCGGTTGGAATATAAATGCGGTCTGATTCAGTCAGATCTTGCACAATATCTTGGTAGAAATTAATCAATTGTAGGGCGCTACAAATCGCATCCGATTGTTGTAATTGCAAATCGCTAGGCTTGCCCGCTAATAATAATAATAACCGACCAACAGGATCGGCGGAACGCTTGCAATAATCTAACACCTCATCAAAACTTTGGTAGCGTGGTTTGATTACATCTTGCTTAAAGGCGCTGAGTAAATCTTCAAATAAATTAATGGGTAGTTGATGGCGTGCAATAACATCAGCTAAAGCGATGAAAATGGGGTTGTCGCCGTGATAAGTATTACTAGCAATTTCACGTAACGCTACACTGTATTCTTCAAGCTGTTTTAATCGTTGCGGTTGTGGCGCATCACCTTCATCAGCAAAATCATCGGCTGTTCGGGCAAATGCATAAATAACGCTAATGGGGCGGCGTAGTTTTTGGGGTAATAATACGGAGGCAACAGCAAAGTTTTCATAATGGCTTTGTGCCATATTTTGGCAGAATTGATAGGCAGAACTTAAATCAGTCATCGCTCTCTTCTTTTACATTTCGCACTTGATTTTCGATTGGGGTAACGGGACTAATTTCATCTTTAGCACGGATCCCCATATCCAGAAAGCGTTTGCCACTAGGAATGACTTGACGCTCCAATGAGCCCACCGTTTTATTGAAGTTATCGACAGTGCTATTGAGGCTGGCACCGAGCTTAGATAAGTGGATGGTGAATACATTGAGACGTTTATAGAGGCTTTCGCCAAGTTCACGAATTTCAATGGCGTTATCAGCTAATGATTGCTGTTTCCAACCATAAGAAATAGTTCTTAATAATGCTATAAAATTAGTGGGGGTGGCTAAGATAATATTTTGTTGAATTGCATTTTCCAACAGTTTTTGGTCTAGCTCTAGTGCGGCAGATAAAAAGTGTTCACCGGGGATAAATAGCACCACAAATTCGGGGGACTGTGAAAATTCTGCCCAATAGTTTTTTGCTGCGAGTTCTTTCACTCGTTGGCGAATAATTTGGGCGTGGCGTTTTAATTCTTTGGCACGCACCTCGTTCTCAGTTGCTTGCATCGCTGACAAATAAGCATCAAGTGGTGTTTTAGCATCGACAATTATTTCACGGTTCTCCGGCAAACGTACAATCATATCGGGGCGAATACTGCCGGTTTCAGTGACGGTATGGGTTTGCTCGAAGAAATCGCAATGCGCCACCATGCCGCTGAGTTCAGCTAGACGGCGCAAGGTCATTTCACCCCATTGACCCCGTACTTCAGGGCGACGCAACGCTTGCACTAGGTTTTGAGTTTGTTGTTGCAAGCTTTGCTGACCTTGCGACATGTGTTCGATGGTGCTGCGCAGGTTGCCGTAAGATTGTTTGCGTTCTTTTTCAATATCGTGGATCTGTTTTGATGTGTTGAGCAGTGCATCATTAATCGGTTTAATTAACTGCTCAATCGCTTTTTCTCTGCTTTGCAGTTCGGCATTGGCTTCGCTTTGATGGCGTTTTAGATTTTCTTCTGCTAACTTTAAGAAGTTATCATTATTGCGTGTTAAGGCTTCATTTGATAATTGGTTAAAGGTGTTAGCAAGTTGATTATGGGTGTGATCTAAGATGTCATCAAAACGGTCAATAGCTTGTTTTTCTAGCGATAGTTTCATGGTTAATTCAGCATTTTTTGTTATCAACTGTCTAATTTTACGCTCACGAATAAGATATACCATAACTGCGCCGATCAAGACACTTAGGATCAGCAAAATAATTAAGCCATTTTGTTGCTGAGAAAACTGCTGGATAAACCTTACTAAATCCATTTTAAAATATCATGTGGGTGATTGATACTGGCATCGGCTTGCCACTCTTCGGGCTTGTCTTGGCTTCCTAAATAGCCATAAAGCGCGGCGACGGTGCGCATATTGGCATTTTTCCCTGCTTCAATATCACGGGCGGAATCGCCAATATAAATACAATCTTCAGGTGATTTTTGGATGACTTCACAGGCATGCAACATTGGCGCGGGATGGGGTTTGCTAAACGGTGCGGTGTCAGCACTAACAACACAGCCAGCACGATCAGTAAGATTTAATTTTTCAACTAAAGGATCGGTGAGAAAAGCAGGTTTATTGGTGACAATTCCCCAAGTGATATTAGCATTTTCCAACGCTGAAATAACGGCTTCCATACCGTCAAAAAGGCGCGTTTCTCTAGCAATATTATCTTGGTATATTTGTATAAACCGTTGTTGTAATGAGGGGTAATCGTGATGATCTTTTGTAATGCCAAAGCCTAGATTTAGCAATCCCTCACTACCATGACTAGCGACAGGGCGAATGGTTTGATACGGCAATACATCAAGCCCTTCGTCTTTTAGCAAGCTATTTAATGCAAAGGCTAGATCAGGTGCGGTGTCGACTAAGGTGCCATCAAGATCGAATAAAACGGCTGAAAATGGTTGTGTATTTATATCCATGTTACTTCAATTTACAGCTGTTACCGCTTCGTCACCCCAGCAGGTTTTTAGCCGGGATCTGAGTATAAACAAGATTCCCGCTAACCACATGCGGGAGTGACGGTCTTTTTGAATATTCATTAAGTATATTCCTTATACTTAACCCTGTGGGCGACTTCGCCGTGCAAATATGTTCCAGACATATTTGTCATTAATCTAAAGCCTTGCGGCAATGCATTAAATAATTTACTTTTACATCGTTGCTTAATTTGAATGTTTTGTTAATCGGGTTATAGCTCATACCCGTAATATCTCGCACTTCTAATCCAGCTTGCCGACACCACGCTGCCATTTCAGAGGGTCGAATAAAGCGATCATAATCATGGGTGCCTTTGGGTAACATTTTCATAATATATTCAGCACCTAATATGGCAAGCAGATAGGCTTTGGGGTGACGGTTTAATGTTGAAAAGAAAAGATCGCCACCGGGTTTCACCAGATCTGAGCAGGCTTGAATAACGGATGCGGGATCAGGCACATGTTCTAGCATTTCCATGCAGGTAACAATATCGAACTGTTCGGGCGCTTGTTGTGCTTTCTGTTCTGCTGTTATTTGTTGATAATCAATGATTAACTCAGCCTCAAGCGCATGTAATTTAGCAATATCTAGTGGCATTTTACCCATGTCAATCCCTGTTACACTAGCGCCATTTTTAGCTAAGGATTCCGATAAAATTCCACCGCCACAACCAACATCAATCACCTTAGCATCTTGTAATGTGCAATATTGTTGGAGATAAGCCAAACGGACGGGGTTTAAGTCATGCAATGGTTTTGATTTACCTTCTGGATCCCACCAACTTGTGGCTAAGGCCTCAAATTTAGCGATCTCTTCAGGATCGACATTTGTTTGTGTGCTTGTCATAACGCTGTTTGCCTTATTTTAGCTGCCCAATCTTGGCTATTTTGAATTATTTTAGTTTGGTTGAGCGTGGTTAATTGCCGATCTTTTAACAGTTGTTTGCCATCTACCCACACATCGGTTACTTGATTTCTGCCAGTAGCATAAACCAGCTGTGACACTACGTCATAACAAGGGTGAGATTCAATATTACTTAAATCAACCGCGATAATATCGGCGGCTTTGCCTTTTTTGAGTGAACCGGTGACGTTATCAAGCCCGAGTGATTTTGCGCCATTAATAGTCGCCATTTCTAATGCGGTATGAGCAGGAATGGCGCTAGCATCTTGTGCCACCGCTTTGGCAAGCAATGCCGCTTGGCGCATTTCAGCAAACATATCTAAATCATTATTGGATGCCGCTCCATCTGTTCCCAGCGTGATATTAACACCTTGCTGATCAAGTTTAGCGATAGGGCAAAACCCACTGGCGAGTTTTAAATTAGATTCTGGGCAATGCGCAATATGCACGCCAGCCTCAGCACACCAAGCTATTTCTTGATCATTAAGTTGCGTCATATGTACCGCAATTAATCGGGGCGATAATAGTCCAAGGTTTTTTAAGCGTGCTAACGGTCTAATACCAGAATGCGCTATGCTTTGTGCTATTTCGTCTGCCGTTTCATGAATATGCATGGTGATAGCAATATCTAATTCTTCGGCATTGATGATGATTTTTTCTATGGCTTTATCAGGCACGGTATAAGGTGCATGTGCGGCATAATGCGTGCTGATACGGGAATGATGACGGTTATGGTCATGTAATTGTTGACCTTTATAGAGATATTCTTCAAGATTAGCCGCCCATGCACTAGGAATATCTATTACCATCATGCCGAGGCTGGCACGAATACCACTGCGATCTACCACGCGGGCAGTGGCTTCGGGGAAGAAATACATATCATTAAAACAGGTTGTTCCACTGCGGATCATCTCTGCAATAGCAAGTTCAGAACCCGCTTCAACAAAAGCATCACTGACCCATTTTTTTTCAGCTGGCCAAATATGATCATTAAGCCATGACATTAAAGGTAAATCATCAGCGAGCCCGCGTAGCAGTGACATGGCGGCATGGGTATGATTGTTAATTAAGCCAGGCATTAGGCAATGCTGGTCAAAAGTATGAGTGGTGGTGGCAGTATATTTTGCCTGCACTTTTTGTTGTGGCAATAAAGCAAGAATACAGCCTTCATCAATTATCACTGAATGATGTTCTAAAACAGTGTGTTTTGCATCAACAGGAACGACCCAAGGTGCATGTATAATAAGATCAACATTTTTCATGGTTTATGATTATACCCAAAATACTTGAAGATGCAGATCATATTAATCAAAGTC
>CAYTAM010000095.1:0-5851 GCA_964435685.1 uncultured Methylophaga sp.
GCATAAGTAATAAGTCGCTGATAGAATCTAAAATATCAGATCGTGTTATGGTATAGTTGTTCTATTAGATAAATTTTACAGCCTGAAATTCCTCCCCAGATAAACATTTAACACCTGTTCATTTTCCATAATAGATTCAGGAGTACCTTTGGCAATGACTTCACCTTCATTAAAAATATAAGCACGTTCACATACTTTTAGCGTTTCTCGCACATTGTGATCGGTGATTAATATGCCTATTCCGCGTGCGGCAAGATCTTTAATGATACCTTGAATATCAATTACAGAAAGCGGATCAACACCCGCAAACGGTTCGTCTAATAATAAGAATTTTGGCTCCATGGCCAATGAACGGGCAATTTCTACTCGGCGACGTTCACCACCGGATAGTGCCATGCCTAAGGAATCACGAATATGTTCAATGTGAAAATCTGCCAATAACTTCTCCAGTAATAACTGCTTGGCTTCAAGATCGAGATCTTGACGTGTTTCTAGTATGGCGAAAATATTATCGGCTACACTTAATTTCCTAAAAACAGAGGCTTCTTGGGGTAAATAGCCAATGCCTAATTGTGCTCGTTTGTGAATAGGTTCGTGGGTGAGTTCGAGTTGGTCAAGAAAGATAGTGCCATGATCGGTAGGGATCAGCCCAACGATCATGTAAAAACTGGTTGTTTTTCCTGCACCATTAGGCCCTAGTAGCCCTACAATTTCACCACTGTTTACTTCTAAAGATATTGATTTTACTGCGTGGCGATCACCAAATCGTTTAGATAATTGTTGAGCAGATAACAGTGTCAACAGTGAACCCTTTTAGTTTAGTTGAATATAGCGGCGGTTAACCCAGCCAATTACAGCTTGGTCATTAATCACGGCTCTGATCTGCACCCACTCATTTTGTTCGGTAAGTACAAATAGACTAGAGCCCGTATAAAGCACACCTAATTTATTATATTGTGTACTTGGACCAGTACGTACATTGACATTTGTTGTAGTCACTGCTGTTGGGTAGCTATTATTTTCTGATGTAGACTCTGCTATGTTAGTGCTAGTAGGTGAAATTGCTAGTTCAGCCCTAGGTTTTACTATAGTAGTTGATGGTTTTTTTGTGCGACTAGGTGGTTGAATGATGATATGAATACGCTCACCTTTTTTGGGTTGCTCATGCTGATTAATCCGACCTGAAGCATTGACAATATTTCTCTCAATATCATACTCGATGCGTTCACCGCTAAATTCACTGCCTGTTTGCCAAACATGAGCGTTGCCTATTAGGTATATTTTTTGAGCTTTTGCATGATATTCCATTGTTAAAGATTTAGCACGGATAGGTGCTTCACCTATCTTTTGAATTTGCTCGTAAGTGGCGGGAGTTCCTTGCGCTATCGCTTTCGTAAGTTGCCTATCATCATCATAATAAAAGGTAATAATATCACCTTCAATGCGTAGCGAACCTTGGGTTAATATTGCTCTACCTTTATATTGGGTAATGCCTTGCTCATCATCAAGTTGTGCATGATCGGCTTCGATTTCAATGGGTTGATCACGATCACTGGGCAATGCCCATGTGTGCATAGGCAATAACAAAAACAATAAAAAAAGTAATTTACTGACTAGGCGGAGCATTATAGTGTCCTCTTACACGTGAGTGCAGATTAATCATTTTATCTGCTAATGCAGCATGTAATCCTACCGCGTTTGTATTGCCATAGGGCGATATTATGCTAACGGCTAAATCAGTATAAGCGGTATTCTGCAATGTATCTATAGTAAGTTTTTCCGTTCGTAATTCAATTTCATTATTATCTTGGCGAGTAATAATAACATTGCCAGTGAGTATAATTTGTTCTCCCTTACCTTGGGTTTTTCCTTTGTTAGCTGACATGATCCACGTATCTTTTCGCTGATCAATAACGCGTGCGATAGCAAATAAAATCTCAGTACTATCGTCATCAGGATAGTGTGAGAGTTTATCGCCCTCTATGACACGTGAAGGTGTGCCTGAATCATCCATCATGGTAAGGATGAAGTCCGTCATTGAATAATCACTGGTACGTGTGTACTCATTTTCGATAGTAGTCTGTTTTTTTTCCTCTTCCCCTGATAGCAACCAAATGGAAGTGATGGCCAGGATCGGCAACAGTATTTTGGCAATGAATGGGATCTTAGAAATGGCGTTCAATTTGATCCTCTAGTGTGTCTTGTGCTTTCATAATAAGTTCACATACTTGGCGGGCGGCACCTTTGCCACCATTGGCTGGTGTAATCCAATGTGCATATTTTTTAACAATATCATCAGCATCTTTGACGGCAACAGCAAGACCAACACGTTTCATAATGGCAATATCTACCCAATCATCACCGACATAAGCACATTGTTCTGGTTTTAAATCCAGTCGTTCCATAAGATCTTCAAAAGCAGGCAGTTTCACTTGTTGACCTTGATAGAGGTGGGCAATACCTAGCCCTGTCATACGGTGTTCAACAACCTTTGATGTTCTACCCGTGATAATAGCTATTTCGACTCCAGTATATTGTAAGAGTTTCATGCCGTGACCATCACGAGAATGGAAGGCTTTATACTCTTCACCGTCATCGCCAATTATAATACTACCATCAGTCAGTACACCATCGACATCAAAAATAAGCAGTTTTATATTTTTTGCTCGGGCGAGAATATCGTGCATTGAAGTGATTCCTTATTTTTTTGTTAAACTACGCCTGCACGGAGTAAATCGTGCATATTAATTGCACCAACCAAAGTTTGCTGATCATCAAGGATCAATAAGGCGTTGATTTTGTGTTGTTGCATAATGGCTAACACTTCCGCAGCTAACATATCAGGGTGACCCGTTTTACATTTAGTGGTCATGCAATTTGCAATAGTATTAGTGTGAATATCAATGGTTTGCGCCAGCACACGGCGCAAGTCACCATCTGTGAAAATCCCTACCATATTGCCATTAGTGTCAACAATAGCTGTCATACCCAAGCCTTTTTTGGTCATCTCAATTAAGGCATCGCTAATTAGAGCATTGTTATTGATTTGAGGAATAGTCTCACCAGTGTGCATAATATCGCTGACGCGAAGCAACAAACGTCGGCCAAGGTTGCCTCCTGGGTGAGATAACGCAAAATCTTCAGCAGTGAAGCCGCGTGTTTCGAGTAGGGAAATTGCCAGTGCATCACCCATTACCAGTGCTGCAGTTGTGCTTGATGTGGGCGCTAACCCCAGTGGGCAGGCTTCTTTATCGATGCTGATATCAAGAGATGCGGTGGCATTTTTTGCCAGTGTTGAATTGGGTTTACCTGTCATCACAATGAACGGTACGCCTAAGCGTTTAATCAATGGCAAAATGGTTAATATTTCGCTGGTTTCACCGGAGTTAGATAATGCCAATACCACATCTTTGTTGGTGATCATCCCTAGATCGCCATGGCTAGCTTCAGCAGGGTTGACATAAAAAGCAGGGCTACCTGTGCTAGCTAATGTAGAGGCTAATTTACCTGCAATATGTCCTGATTTTCCCATACCAATAACCACGATGCGCCCTTCACATTGCAATAAATATTGGCAGGCGCTCACAAAGGCATCGTCAATACGATCACGTAAAGCAGAGATTGCTTCAATCTCGGTATCAATAACTGCAATAGCTAATGATTTTAATTGCTGTGATTCGGTATGGGTCACACCGACATGCCTGCAGTGCTTTGATATGCTAACAAGGCATTATAAGAAATATATGTTAGCAACATGGTAGCCCCTGCAAAGCGCCCAATTTTACCGTCTTTACCTATGCGCGCAAACAGATATAGCATGATAAATAGACCGACCATCACCGGCACATCACGCTGTAAAATATTAGGATCGAGCTGTGAGGGTTGAATAAGCCCTGGCATAGCTAAAACAGCAAGAAGATTGAACATATTTGAGCCAATAATATTGCCCACGGCAATATCGTGTTGATTTTTCAATACAGAGATTATGGCGGCGGCAAGCTCAGGTAGGCTGGTGCCAATAGCAACAATGGTGAGTCCAATAATAAGTTCATTAACACCTAAAACTGTAGCAACACCTGTTGCGCCCCACACTAATGCTTTTGAGCCAATAAGCAATGCAATTAGACCAATTATAAAGCTGGTAACAGCTTGTGATGTTGTCATTTTAGGCGTAGCAAACTCTTGTTCAAACTCTTGCTCTAAAGGGTCATCTTTACTACTTTTAACTGCAAGGTAAGCCATGCCAAATAAGGTAATAATAAAACCAGAAAACAAGATAACTCCATCAACATGACCTAAATGAAGATCCCACATTAACCATAATGCAACCGCCATAATAAAGGCGAGCATAGGAAATTCACGTTTTAAAGTATCGGAATGGACAGCAAGGGGCGATACCAGAATCGTTATTCCCAACACCAAACCAATATTGGCAATATTGGAACCAAGTGCGTTACCAATACCCAATGCGGGAACACCATCAAACGAAGCTAGGGCTGAGACAAGCATCTCAGGCGCAGAAGTACCAAAGCCAACTATTGTTAGACCAACGATTAAGGGTGAAATACCAAAGTTAGTAGCAATATTTGCGGCACCATCAACAAAGCGATCGGCCCCCCAAATAAGTATGGCAAAGCCAGAAACAATGGCAATAATAAATAATGTAGTGGTCATCAGTGTAGATTCGTTGTTTGAAAATAAAAAAAGCCAGATTAAGATCTGGCTCTATATTATAGAGTGTAGCAGGGGTATTTGTCCCTATTCATCTACAAAAATATCAAAATCATCTTCAGGCGGGTTGCCATCATAAACAAGATACTGCCGACGTTGTAGATAGGCATCACGCACAAATAAATATTCATCAAGTGCGGCTTTATCTAGAATTTTTCCAGCGCTTAATAATGATGCGCGCTTATCAATGATACTGGTGCCTGCTACTGCATTGCGGCTACCATTATTTTTGATATAAGTAATAGGGTTAGTATAGATATCACCAATGATCCCAAATGAGTCACGAACATTCCGTGGGCCAAAGAAGGGCAAAACAACGTAAGCACCAGGTTTTACACCCCATGCTCCAAGTGTTTGTCCAAAATCCTCATTGTTTTTTGCATAGCCTGCATGCCCTGCTACATCAAATATACCAGCAAAACCTACGGTACTGTTTAATAGGAAACGACCAGTATCATGCGCGGCTTGATTAAATTTAAATTGTAATAAACTATTTAAAATAACAGTGATTTCATTTAAATTACTGAAGAAATTACTGATGCCTGTACTGATTGGATCAGGTGTCACTGCATCATAAACTTTAGCGACAGGCTGAAATACGGCACGATCAGTAAAATCGTTGAATGAATACATCGCACGATTATAGCCTTCCAAAGGATCATTAGAGTGAGATATGCTTGCACAACTACTTAAAAGTAGCACAGCAAGAAGAATGTAGCCAATTCGGAAAAGAAAGTTAATTTTAGGCATATTTATTCAATCTTTAATAATGTTGGTAGACCAATAATCGCACGGTCAGCGTGTGTTAACAAGTTTATGTTGTAAAAACACCCAAGTTTAGGTGGGGATGGTGGTAGATATACAACAAGGTGCATTATCTTTGTTTTGCAAATAATTTACTGTGACCCAATATAAATATATTCAAAAGAGTGGGGGGCAATAATTATCCAGCTCTGCGTTGTAGCTTTTGGCAAGCGGGCAACCATTGCCTCGGCAATTGCTCCTGCACCGCTCTACTACCTGCCATTCATGGCAGTATGCGAACTATACCCATAATCATTCAATCTGTAACAACAGACCAAAAGCTAGAAAACCAGCCTTTCGTTGCCTACATGGATGT
>CAYTAM010000096.1:0-5836 GCA_964435685.1 uncultured Methylophaga sp.
TATATGGTGGGCCTGCAGGGACTTGAACCCCGGACAAAGGGATTATGAGTCCCCTGCTCTAACCAGCTGAGCTACAGGCCCATATCTTAATTGTCTAAATCTAAGAAGCTTCTTAGCTGATCAGATCGTGTTGGGTGGCGTAACTTACGTAGTGCTTTTGCTTCTATTTGACGAATACGTTCACGTGTTACATCAAACTGCTTGCCTACTTCTTCTAGTGTGTGGTCTGTATTCATGTCGATACCAAAACGCATACGTAATACTTTTGCTTCACGCTCTGTTAAGCCACCTAAGATACCTTGTGTTGCTTCTCTTAAGCCTTCGTTCATTGCTGAATCTTGTGGCGACATGACATTTACATCTTCTACAAAATCACCTAGGTGTGAATCTTCATCATCACCAATCGGTGTCTCCATTGAAATTGGCTCTTTAGAAATTTTAAGTACTTTACGCACTTTATCTTCGGGCATTTCAACACGTTCAGCTAGTTCTTGCGGTGTGGGTTCGCGGCCCATTTCTTGCAGCATTTGACGTGCAATTCGGTTCAGTTTGTTAATTGTTTCAATCATGTGCACTGGGATACGAATGGTGCGCGCTTGGTCGGCAATTGAGCGTGTAATCGCTTGGCGGATCCACCATGTTGCATAGGTGGAGAATTTGTAGCCACGTTGGTATTCAAATTTATCAACGGCTTTCATTAAGCCGATATTACCTTCTTGGATCAGATCTAAAAATTGCAAACCACGGTTGGTGTATTTTTTAGCAATCGAAATAACTAGTCGCAAGTTGGCTTCGACCATTTCTCTCTTAGCACGGCGTGCTTTTGCTTCAGAAATCGACATTTGGCGGCTAATTTCTTTAATCTCAGTAATCTTAATTCCACGCTCTTGTGCTAGCTCTGCCATAATTGTTTGAGCTGCTAAAATCGCATCAAGATTTTTCTTAATGGTTGATGAATAATGTTTTTTTGCTCTTACGTGTTTGTCAATCCACTGTAGATTCACTTCATTACCCGTAAATGAAGCAATAAAATCGCGGCGATTCATTCGTGCCGCATCCACTACGATTTTTGAAATTGTGCGTTCTTGCTGACGAATAACTGAAACTGTATCACGCATTAAGCTATTAAGAAGTATCAATATTTTTGGCATTAACTTGAATTCCATAAACAAGCTGGTAACGTGTTCTAATGCCGCTGGCAAGTCATCTTCTGATGCGTTTTTTGCCTCAAGGTAAGCTTTTCGTAAGGCATCAAAGCGTTGTTTTGCTTCTTCGGGATCGGGGCCTGTAGGTAGCAAATCATCTTCGTCGTCATCAGCTTTATCATTCGCCGTCTTTATTACCGGTGTCGGGATGACAATATCCGCATCAATATCTTCAGCAGAAATAAACCCTTTAATCAAATCATTTAACCGCAAATCACCTGCTTCTACAGCATCACATTGTGCTAAGAACGTAATAATGCACGGTTCATATGTTGACAACATGCGTAGACTTTCACGCAAACCAGCTTCAATGCGTTTGGCGATAACAATTTCGCCTTCACGTGTTAATAACTCAACAGAGCCCATTTCACGCATATACATACGAACCGGATCGGTTGTACGACCAAACTCTCCATCTGAGCTTGCTAAAACGGCGGCGGCTTCGTCGGCTGAAACATCATCATTAGTTGATGCAGCCTCAGCCAAGCGTTCCATTTCATCGGTATCTAACCCATCTTCATGAACCATAATGCCGAGATCACTAAACATGCTGATGATGTCTTCAATTTGATCCGCATCGATCAGATCTTCAGGTAAGTGATCATTGATCTCACCATAAGTAAGATAACCACGTTCCTTCCCAAGCGTAATGAGCTCTTTAATGCGTGATTGTTGATCTTTCATTGGACCTCTTTATTCGTCGTATGTATTTTATGTAGCCAAACATTATAACTATAAGTCTATAATAATGCACGTTTTTGTTTGCGCAGTTCTTATGTAAAGCCTTTAGCACCCCACTGGTGTATAGGTTTTATGTGTTTAGTTGTTGTATTTCAATTCGCTCTTCGTCCGTCAAATTACGTAAGCCCTTATCCACCAAGTAGGCATGGCGCTGCTCTATTGCTTGTTGCTGTAATTGCTGGATAATGCCCCTTAGCTCATATTGTAATTTATCCGCACTTAATGTTAGCGGCTGTTGTGCTAATTGCTGTAGGTGGCCTTCATGTTCGCTGCCGCGCGCACGTTCTAATAACATTGCAGTAGTTAGATGTGGGTTCTGGCTTAAAGTTTCAAGTATTTGCACTAAAATAGTCATGCCCGGCCGTTCTAATGTTTCAAGCTTATCGTAACAATCAACCTCAGCATGAAGCGCTGGATGTTGCAGTAAAATTGTGATCCCCATTCTAACGGGAGAGATGGCCGTTGTTGTTTTTAACCTTCTTTTACTGTTTTTTACCGTATTATCGACCTCTTTTCCCAGATGTTTGTGCAACATAGTAGCGTTAGTTTGAGCTTTCTCCGCCAATCGTTGCTCTAACATATCACGATAAACACCCACAGGGATCTGCCTAAGGTAAGGTTTTGCAATCTCAATTAATCGCGCCCGACCATCCATTGAACTAATATCAACTTGTGCCTCAAGTGTAGCGAGGAAAAAGTCAGAATAATTTTGCGCTTGCCCCACTAATGAATTAAATAGTTCTGATCCTTGTTGGCGCACCACACTATCTGGATCTTCACCGTCAGGCAAAAACATAAATTTTAACTGATGATTGCCACCCAATAATGGCATGGCATTTTCTGCCGCTCGCCACGCCGCTTCTCGCCCTGCACGATCGCCATCAAAACAAAAAACCAATTCGGGTGCACTGCGTAATAATTGCCGCAAATGATCAGGCGTGGTGGCCGTGCCTAATGTTGCAACGGCATTGGTAATGCTGTGTTCAGCTAAGACAATCACATCCATATAGCCTTCCACAATAATGATCCGCTCTAATTTTCGATTAGCTTTGCGCGCTTGGAATAGGCCATATAACTCATTGCCCTTATGAAACAGTGGTGTTTCTGGTGAGTTTAAATATTTCGGCGTACTATCATCCAACACTCGACCGCCAAACCCTACTACTCGACCTCTCCGATCACGGATCGGAAACATAATACGATTACGGAAACGATCGTATTGGCGACCTTTATCATTACTACTTAATAAGCCAATTTCATCTAATTGCTTACGCACTTGATCATTAGCGCCAAATGTTTTTAATACGTTATCCCAGCCATCCGGTGCCATGCCTATATTGAAATGTTCAATGATTTTTGTTGATAGTCCACGCTGATGCAAATAATTTTCGAAACGTGCTTTTTGCGGATGATTTTGCAACTGGTGTACATAATATTGGCTGACTTTATCCATTAAGTCATACAGATTTTGTTTTGAGGGCTGCGTTGTAGCAAAGCTCGTTGTCGGCACCGTCATACCCACAAGATCAGCAAGCTCATGAATAGACTCAGGGAAGCTCATTTGATCGTATTCCATTAAAAAGCCGATGGCTGTGCCGTGTGCACCACAACCAAAACAGTGGTAAAACTGCTTCTCTGGACTGACCGTAAATGAAGGGGTTTTTTCGTTATGGAAGGGGCAACAAGCTTGTAGATTCTTACCCGCTTTTTTTAGGGGTACACGCGTATCAACTACATCAACGATATCGACACGCGTTAATAAATCATCAATAAATTGTGGGGGAATTTGACCAGCCATTACGCCTAATGATACTTCAATATACGTAGTTCAGCTATTGGCAAGTTTTTTAGCGCAGAAACTGGATATTTTGGGCGTGAGATATAAGTTCATGACTTATTCAGAGACCCTTAGGCAGTAAGCGCCGCCTTAACAAGGCCACTGACTGCGCCCATATCTGCTCGCCCTTGTAATGTAGGGCGCAATGCATTCATTACACTGCCCATATCACGCGTACTAGTTGCACCCGCTGCAGCAATTGCTGCTTGAATTGCCTCTGCGATCTCATTATCTGTCATTGCCGTTGGCATAAACTCTTCGATAATCGCTAACTCAGCAATTTCAATTGCCGCCAAATCATCACGGCCTGCCTCCTCAAATTGGCTTAGTGAATCCCGCCGCTGTTTACACATTTTGGTCAGAATGGCGATGATGCCTTCATCATCAACATCTATGCGCTTATCCACTTCAATTTGTTTAATTGATGCGGTAATTTGGCGCAACGTCGCAAGCCGATCTTTTTGTTTAGCACGCATGGCTGCTTTGACGTTGTCTTGGATAGTGTCTTTTAATGGACTAGATGCTTGGGGCATTATTATCGTCTTTTTAGTACATGCGAACGCGGCGAGCGCTTTCACGAGATACTTTCTTTTGATGACGTTTAACTGCGGCTGCAGCGGCGCGTTTGCGTACTGTTGTTGGTTTTTCATATGCTTCGCGAGCACGAGATTCTGCAACGGTACCGGCTTTTTCACACGCACGTTTAAAGCGACGTAAAGCGATATCAAATGGTTCGTTTTCTTTGATGCGAACTGATGGCATTAAATTATTCCTAAACTTTTACTTTAAAGAACCCGTTATTGTACGAAATATTGATAGAAAAGCAAGAGTTAGATCACATTTATTTCAAAAATAGCATAAAATAGGGCTAACTTTACAGTTTTAGGCGAAAAATATGCGAGTTTTGGGTATTGAATCATCCTGTGACGAAACAGGTATTGCGCTTTATGATAGCGAAAAAGGCTTGTTAGCACATACTCTTTATAGTCAGATAGCCCTTCATGCAGAATATGGTGGCGTCGTGCCCGAGCTTGCATCTCGTGATCATATTCGCAAAACCCTACCCCTTATCGAACAAGTGCTCACCGAAGCAAAATTAACGCGCACTGATATTGATGCAGTAGCCTATACTGCTGGACCTGGCTTAGTCGGTGCATTACTGGTTGGTGCAGCTATTGGACGTAGCATTGCTTGGGCGCTTGATATTCCTGCTTTGGCAATTAATCATATGGAAGGGCATCTACTGTCACCACTATTAGAAGACAATGCGCCTAGCTTCCCGTTTGTATCTTTACTTGTTTCTGGTGGTCATACGCTATTAGTTGATGTGCAAGATGTGGGTCAATATAGGCTTCTAGGTGAATCTATTGATGATGCGGTGGGCGAAGCCTTTGATAAAACGGCCAAAATGTTAGGCCTAGGATATCCCGGCGGCCCTATTCTGGCGGCATTGGCGGAGCATGGCACAGCTGACAAATATGATTTCCCCAGACCGATGACCAACCGCCCCGGCCTAGATTTTAGCTTTAGTGGCTTGAAAACCTTCGCGATGAACACTTGGAAAAGCAGCGATCAAACCGAGCAAGATAAAGCCGATATTGCTTTAGCCTTTCAAACCGCAGCCGTTGAAACCTTAGCCATTAAATGCAAACGTGCCTTGAAAGAAACTGGTCATAAAACACTGGTTATTGCGGGCGGTGTCAGCGCCAACAAGGCCTTGCGAGTGCGACTAGATGCCATGTCACAGATAGATGCCTATTACCCACGCCTTGAGTTTTGCGGTGATAATGGTGCGATGATTGCCTTTGCCGGTGCAATGCGCCTGCCTGCAATGGTCAAGCAAACTGCGCCCACTTTTTCTGCCAGACCTCGCTGGCCCTTAGATGAGTTAAGCCCGCCCCTTACCGCCTCACTATAGAATATACCCAAACTACTTGAAGATGCAGATCATATTAATCAAAGTCCATCATCCTCGATGATCTTGTATCTTACCCCCCCGTCACTCCCGCATATTTTTAGCGGGAGTCTAGGAGCTTGTCCGAGAATAGAAATC
>CAYTAM010000097.1:0-5826 GCA_964435685.1 uncultured Methylophaga sp.
TATATACCCCGTGTTTAGATTGAGAGGCTAACTTAGGCTTATGCACCTAAATGCATAATGGCATCCATTTCAACAGGCACATCTTTAGGTAACGATGCTACGCCAATGGCGGCACGTGCAGGATAAGGCTGCTTAAAATAGTCTGCCATTATTTCATTGACTGTACCGAAATAACTTAAATCTGTTAGGAAAATATTTAATTTCACAATATCTTGTAAATTACCCCCAGCCGCTTCAGCTACTGCCGTTAAGTTATCAAATACTTGGCGAACTTGTGCTGAAAAATCACCTTCAAGCACGGTCATTGTTTCTGGAACTAGTGGGATTTGACCAGACATATACACTACATCACCGACTTTCACTGCCTGCGAATAAGTTCCGATTGCTTCGGGTGCACTTGTTGTATGAATGATTTCACGAGCCATTGCTATTTCCTTTGCCACCTTGTAGTGGATTAAATTATATTAAATTAAGTTAGTTAAGACGCGCTATGCGCTCAACCTGTTCAATCCGTCGTAACCGCCTAATAACACGAGCTAAATGTTTGCGATCATTGACTTCAATGGTTAATCGCAAATCCGAATAGCCATCATCACGCTCATCAATAACAACATTATCAATATTAGAATCACTTTCGGATACCGCAGATGCAATGGTGGCTAATACACCGCGCTGATTATTGACATGCACCATAATCTCAACCGGAAAATCACGGTTGGTATCATCAGCCCACATTACATCTAACCATTTTTCATTTTGATTGCGCAATTTCAGGGTGTTTTTACAATTCATTTTATGCACAACGATGCCACGTCCAGCACTGATAAAACCATGAATAGGATCCCCCGGGATTGGTCTGCAACAACGTCCAAAACTCACCACCATACCTTCTGTTCCAGCAATCACTAATGGCTTATGCTCGTTATTTTTTGTTGCATCATCATGAATCAGTTTTTGGGATACCACAAATACAGGGCGAGAACCCAAACCGATCTCTTCTAATAGTTGATCAAAATTATCAAGCTCAAACTCAGTTACTACGGCTTGGATCCGTTGCTCCTCAATATCTTCTAACGTGATAGAGTAAGCCATTAGCTGTTTCACCAACAAACGCCTTCCCAATAAGATTGCATCCGCAGTTTGCAAGTGTTTTAGATATTGTCTGATATGTGTACGTGCTTTTGCTGTATTGACATAATTTAACCACGCAGGATTAGGATGAGAGGTTGAGGCAGTAATTATTTCAACCGTTTGCCCGGTTTCTAACTGTGTACTCAATGGCACCAAATGCCGTCCCACTTTTGCCGCAACGCAATTATTGCCTACATCAGAATGTACCGCATAGGCAAAATCTACGGCTGATGCACCCCGTGGCAACACCATAATTTGTCCTTGGGGTGTAAACACATAAATTTCATCCGGAAACAAATCAATACGTAGGTTTTCTAAAAACTCAACCGAATCGCCTGAGCCTTTTTGCATTTCTAAAATACCTTGTAGCCATTGCCGGGCTAAACGATGAGATTGACTGCCGCCTTCACTGTCACCTGTTTTATATAACCAATGTGCCGCCACGCCTGCTTCTGCCATTTGATCCATATCTCGTGAGCGAATTTGTACCTCAATCGGTACACCAAAAGGACCAAATAACACGGTATGCAACGACTGATAACCATTGATCTTAGGGATAGCAATATAATCTTTAAACTTAGCTTGGACAGGTTTATAGAGATTATGAACCACGCCGAGCATTCTATAACAGGCATCTACATCTTCCACCACAATTCGAAATGCATACACATCGGTAACTTCAGAGAAGGACAACTGTTTACTCACCATTTTCCGATATAGACTATAGAGATTCTTCTCTCGTCCTTGGATCTCGGCAGTGATGGATTCCTGTTCCATACGATTAATAATAGAACTTGTGATCTGACTGACAATTTCTTTGCGATTACCCCGTGCTTTTTTTATCGCCTCACCCAATACACGATAGCGGATCGGATGTAGCACATGAAAACCTAAGTCTTCAAGTTCACAACGCATCAAATTCATCCCTAAACGCTGGGCGATAGGCACATAAATATCTAAGGTTTCATTGGCAATTCTGCGGCGCTTATCTGCCGGCATATGCCCTAAGGTACGCATATTGTGCAGTCTATCCGCTAATTTCACGATAATAACGCGGATGTCATTTGACATTGCCAGCATCATTTTTCGTAAATTTTCACCTTGTGCTTGTTGGCGCGTTTCAAATGTAGCTTTTTCTAACTTACTCACACCATCAACTAATAAGGCAACCTCTTCGCTAAATTCTGATGATAAAACCTCACGACTCACCGCCGTGTCTTCGATCACATCATGTAATAAACCCGCCATAATGCATTCATGATCCATGTGCATCATAGCAAGCACATGCGCCACGGCTAATGGATGAGTGATATAGGGGTCGCCTGAACGGCGGAACTGACCTTCATGTGCTTGTTCTGCAAAAAAATAAGCACGCCGAATATCATCAACGTGCTTACTTTCTATATAATTTGAAACGGCAAAGCACAAGTCATCAATTTTAAGTAATGGCTCTGAATTTTGAATGATCTCAAGTTCGGCAGCAACTACTGATTGATTACTCACAGGATTTGTCCTGCTGCGTCATTAGCCTTGATTTATATCCGTGACCATTCACGTTAAGTTACTCTGTTGCAGGTAGCTCAGCTTCGCTAACAATGCTTTCTGTCGCATGTTCATGCGCGCTAGCGCGATCTAAAATACTCGCATCAATTAGACCTTCTGCAATTTCACGCAATGCAATAACGGTTGGCTTGTCATTATCAATATCAACCAGTGGATCCGCGCCCATTGAAATTTCTCGTGCACGTTTTGATGCAATTAATACCAGTTGAAAGCGGTTATCTACATTTTCTAAACAATCTTCTACTGTTGTGCGAGCCATGGCTTTACCTTAAAAATACTAAATGGGAACCTTTCATTATACGAAATATTATATAGTTAGGCTAGAAGTTCTATCAACAATTGTTGTTCTACTTGTTTTTGAATTGCAATTGAACTGCGTTGCGCTGAAATAATTGCCCACAGTTCCGCTAAAGCGTCATCAAAATCATCATTTACAATCAAATAATCAAACTCAACATAATGTGACATTTCACTTTTTGCATCACGCATTCTGCGTGCGATAACCTCATCATTATCTTGTCCACGACCACGCAAACGTTGTTCTAGTGCGCTCCTAGATGGTGGCAATACAAATATACCAATACATTCAGGATAATTATTGCGGATCTGCTGAGCACCCTGCCAATCAATTTCCAAGATCACATCTAAGCCCAGTTTTAACTGAGTCATTACCGACTCAGACAAAGTACCATAGTAGTGATCAAATACCGTGGCTGATTCTAAAAAGGCAGCCGCATCTCGCATTTGCGCAAATTTATCTTGGCTTACAAAAAAATAATCTTGCCCCTCAACCTCTCCATCACGCTTGGCTCGCGTAGTATATGACACCGATAATCGTACCGCATGATCCATTTTCACTAAGGCATTGACTAAGCTAGTTTTGCCCGCACCTGATGGCGCCGCCACAATAAAAAGACTGCCGCTCATGATTGATCCCCTTATTCTATATTTTGAATTTACTTATTGATTATCATTTGTTTTTATATAACTATCAATTAATTACGCCATAAAAATGTAAAGAATTCAGCCTTATGTCACCACTTAATTTTTATGTTCGGCATATCTACCTAAACGGTCATGCTTTTATCCATATCAACAAACAATTAATTCTTCAGTACATTAAATAACTAATTTTTGCGATTGCTTAAGCATCCCTTGTAATATTTTATCTGCTAGCTCTCGTGGATATGTTTCAGGCAAAAGTTGGTATACCTTTTGACTAACACTTTCCGTTGCATCAATAATTTCTGTTATTAGCTTATCAGCTTCATTCTCAGAAATCCCAACATCTGTTGCATGATGTACAAAATGTCGTCTCTGGATCTGTTGAATATGATAATAATTCTTACTTCCTTTTATTGCCATAGCCATCTTAGCTTTTTGAATGGGAATTTGATCACTCTTTGTTCCAACAATAGGATGTGCTGATAATATATCGTATAGCGGTGTTAGCTCATACTGGTTTTTAGATTGATGAAAAATACTAAAGTTCTTACTGTGCCCGTCTGTAGCCATTAATAAATAAAAGATGATCTGTGCTTTAAAAAATATCTGTTTATCTCGACGAGAATCACTTGCTCCATCTAATATTCGCATACAGTCTGTAACACCCAAACCTCCATCACTTTGGTATTTTCGAAGTGGTGAAATCCCTTTAGCCTGACACATATCTTCTTGAGGCAATCGTATGATCCAACTTTTATCGATTGCTAGTTTTCGATCAAACCGCTCAACGATAAGTACTTTTTGATCTTCAAATTTAGCCATCTCACAGTGAGCAACAGGCAAGCCAAATGCTGCAACTATTTTGGAGCATAACCACTCATTTTCAACAGAATTATGCATATCTGCTTTCATATTGCCGACTAAACCTAGCGGTAATTTAAAGATATGAGTTGTTGGTGTTGCTCCTATTGGAAGGCACCATTTTCCCTCATGCCAGAGTAAGGCCGTTTTTTCTTGTGCACCTGCAAGTGAAAGCCTTAATTCATCATTCTTATCCTCAAATCCTAACGGCATAACGGCTGATGAATGCCTCAAAATAGAGGCTACTTCATTTTCTAATAATGGTTTAAATAAAATGCCCTTAACATCAGGGATTTCATCAACAGCTAATAACTGTATTGCACCCACACAGTCTCGCCCCAATTCAACAAGTAAATCAAATGGTGAGACACTTTTCGTAGAAAACTTTTGAGCTAAACGTTCACGAATTTGCGTGCTATCAGGTAGTAAATTATCAAAATAAAACGTAACCTTATCGCCTCGGTGCTTTTGATTACCAGGTGTAAAAGGCAATGATAATGATAATGGCCGACCCTGCTCACTATCAACCCAAGCCTGATCATAATGTAGCTCTTCTACGCCTAAGCGTCTTTGCCAAAAACCGATATAGATACCATTCATCCATATATTAAGCTTATTTTGCTTTGCCATTACCAATCATCCTGATGATTTTCAATTGATGGACTAGCAACATCTGATAAGTTTAATCTGACACCCAATAATATTAAAACATTAAACAACCTTTCAATAGTCACTTTTTGAGGGTTTGATTCAAGTGTTTGATATGTCTGCTGGCTAACCCCCAGTTTGGCTGCTAATGCTTTCTGAGATAAACCTTTGGATTTACGATAACCAACAAGGATTGGCTTTAACTGATCAAGCGTATTAATTGTATAGTTCATTATTACCACCGCAAATAACATCTTATAAACTGTAAGCATGAAATACATCATATACTCTGTATTAACAAATAACAACTTATAAGCTGTTATTTGTTAATACTTCTTTTTCTTTAAGTGACGATAACGCTCTTTCAAAGGTCCTCTAATTTTAGCAATAGCCCGCCCCTGAGCTTTTAAAAAATGCTGTTCAATTGATACAGGCATCTTAAGATAAGTCATCTTTAAAAAGCTCACTTAATGTCTCAAAATCTGTCTGCTGAGGCTTTTCTGTCTCAACAGTTAAAATATACCCCATCGAAGCCAAATAACGTTCATAGATTTTCCTGATTGGCCATAATCATCAGCCATCTTTAGAAACCTGCCTGGCATAGGTGGCGTTTTAACCGCTATAAATAACAATCGATCTAGGAGCTTGTCCGAGAATATAAATCGTAGCGAGGGGAAG
>CAYTAM010000098.1:0-5748 GCA_964435685.1 uncultured Methylophaga sp.
GCTCACGTAGTTGTTTTACTAATGCAGCAGTAATTGCCATTTTATTACCCTTTTTTCAAATTCTTAATGTGATCATCGAATATAAACATATATATTTCTTACTCGTCATTCCCGCGAAAGCTGGAATCCAACGATAGTGGCTATTTTCACTGCCCATGGATTCACGCTTTCGCGGGAATGACGGAATTAAATAAAAGTACCCTTATTTTCGACAATTCTAATGATCGCCTATACAACACAGACCCACTAAACTTTTAGTGAGCCTGTTCACAGTAGATGTTTATTCCGCAGCAGTTTCGCTTTCTGCAGTAAGCTCTACCATTTCACTTTCGGCTTCTTCGCCTGTTGATACTGATGCACGACCTTCTAAAATCGCATCGGCGATACTTGATGTGTAAAGCTTAATAGCACGCATAGAGTCATCATTACCAGGGATGATGTAATCAACACCATCAGGGTTGCTATTACTATCAACAACCGCGACAACAGGGAGACCTAGTTTATTTGCTTCTTGGATCGCAATGCGCTCATGATCAACGTCAATAACGAATAAAGCATCAGGCAAACCACCCATTTTACGAATACCACCGATACTTTTTTCTAGTTTTTGTTGTTCACGCGTTAAGTTTAAAACCTCTTTCTTTTTCAAACCTTCTAGCTTGCCCGCTGCCATCATTTCATCAATCGCATCTAAGCGTTTGATTGATTGACGAACTGTCTGGTAATTGGTCAGCATACCGCCTAACCAGCGACGGTTTACAAACGGCATACCTGCGCGCTCTGCATCTTCACGAATAGGATCTTGTGCAGCACGTTTAGTACCTACAAAAAGAATGCGACCTTTTTTTGAGGCTAATTTACCGACAAAATTTAACGCATCGTTAAACATCGGTAAGCTATGCTCAAGATTGATAATATGAATATTATTACGTTTTCCAAAAATAAAGGGACCCATTTTAGGGTTCCAATAACGTGTTTGGTGACCGAAATGAACGCCTGCTTCTAGCATTTGGCGCATAGTTGTTTTTGCCATTTTTAATGTTACCTTTTATAGTTGTTGGGGTTAAACCTCCACACACCCCAAGCCTCGACTAGACTGACTAAGCAGCTAGCACCCCGAAACCTGTGCCGGTGCATGTGTGATTTTGCCTTTCTAGGCGCGCATTTTATACCATAAAAGTGTAATAAAAACAATGTAAATCTATTATTTATTGCTTTTACTTTATGTGAAAATTACAGCACACTATTAACCATTAATTATAAATCCGTTCCCAAGCGAACTCGCTATTTGTAGTCGTTCTTCTTCGTCATCCCAGCATGCTACCCAGTCAAGCTGAGCACAAGCTTTAACTGGGATCTGCTTCATTAAAAGACTAGCCTCTCGGCAATAAAACGCGGGGGTCGTATATTAGATCCTCGATAAAAGATCTCGAGGATGACGAACTTTGTTAGTATTATCTACATTTCCAAGTATTTTGGCTATATAGCGGGAGTAAGCACATCAAATGGCAGTCAGCATAAAAACAGTAGCAGAAATCGCAAAAATGCGGATTGCAGGGAAACTTGCTGGGCAAGTATTAACCATGATTGAGCCTTATGTCAAAGCCGGCATAACCACCGATGAATTAGATAAGATTTGTCACGATTATATTGTCAATGAACAGCAGGCTATTCCCGCACCCTTAAATTACCATGGCTTCCCAAAATCAATCTGTACCTCGGTGAACCATGTTATTTGCCACGGCATCCCCAGCGATAAAAAGCTAAAAGATGGCGATACTATTAATATAGATATCACCGTGATTAAAGATGGCTATCATGGTGACACTAGCAAAATGTTTCATGTTGGCAATACTTCAATTATTGCTCAACGCCTATCTAATAATGCCCGTGAAGCCATGCTCCTTGGTATTGATTTAGTTAAGCCCGGCACCCAATTAGGTGATATTGGTCATGTTATTCAAAAACATGCACAAGCGCATAAATTCTCGATCGTCCGTGAATATTGTGGTCATGGCATTGGCAAAGTATTTCATGAAGAACCACAAGTACTTCATTATGGAAAACTGGGGACGGGCTTAACACTTGAAGCCGGTATGACCTTTACCATTGAGCCGATGGTCAATGCAGGTAAACCTCATATCAGACATCACAAAACGGATGGTTGGACTGTCTATACCAAAGATCGTTCACTTTCGGCGCAGTGGGAACATACTATTTTAGTCACTGATACTGGTCATGAGATTTTAACCCTACGCGAAGGTGAAATCATTTAATGACACCATTTTTATCTCTGTGGGATATTGCAACAAATAAGCAACCCAACACGACATCGAGCAGCGTATTCTTTCGCGAAGCACTGCAAGCGGGGCAAGATTACTTAACAGAACAATTTAATGATCAAATTGATGTTGTCCATTTAGTCCGTCAGCGCGCACAATTTGTCGATGAAGTACTGCAACAATTATGGCAGCAACATATTGATGATGATATACCCGTCAGTTTATTAGCTGTCGGCGGTTATGGTCGAGGCGAACTTCACCCCTATTCTGATATTGATTTACTCATTTTGCTTGATGAGTCTGTTTCAGAAACACCGCCTGAACCATTATCTGATTTTCTTACTCAGCTATGGGATATTGGGCTTGAAATTGGTCACAGTGTTCGCACCATTGCTGAGTGTCGTCAACAAGCTGAAAATGATGTAACCGTTGCCACTACTTTATTAGAAACGCGATTGCTTTGTGGTGAGACCGATTTATTTACAGCATTACAAGAGCTCACTGGCAATAATAAAACATGGGATACACGACATTTTTACCAAATCAAGAAACAAGAGCAACAGCAGCGTCACCTAAAATATAACGATACCGCTAATAATCTTGAACCTAATATTAAAGAAGCCCCTGGTGGATTGCGTGACTTGCAGGTGATCAGCTGGGTTGCACAACAGCATTTTAATGTTAATGATCTGCAAGGGCTAAAACAAAAAGGTTTTTTATCTGACAGTGAATATGAAACACTAAATAAAGCACAACATTTTTTGTGGAAGATCCGCTTTGCATTACATCTTCAAGCGGGGCGAAAAGAAGAAAAACTTCAAATTGATTATCAGCGAGAATTAGCTAATCAATTTGGCTATAAAAACACCGACAAACGTCTGGCCGTTGAACAGTTTATGAAAGAGTATTATCTGTGCGCCCGTAGTGTGGAGCAGATGAATTCTCTACTTTTACAATTATTTGAAGAGCAAATAATTCTTATCGATGAGGCCAGAAATATTGAGCCTATTAATAATTATTTCCATATTCATAATGGCTATTTAGCAACAATTGAGCCCACTGTTTTTGCCGATTATCCTTATGCCATGTTGGAGTTATTCTTAATTCTGGAACAAAACCCACAAATTAAAGGCGTGCGAGCAGAAACCATTCGTCAACTCTACGCTCATATCCACCTTATTGATGACCATTTTCGTGCCGACACGGCATGTCAAAAGCTATTTATGGAGATTATTCGCCAACCTAAAGGTGTTTCGCACGAATTCAGGCGGATGAACACATTTGGCGTTTTAGGTGCTTATCTACCAAAATTTGGCGTTATTGTAGGGCAAATGCAACACGATCTATTCCATATTTATACAGTCGATGAACACACCTTATTTTTAGTACGAAATTTACGCCGATTTTCATGTTCAGAATACAGTTCTGAATTCCCACTTTGTTCACAAATTTTTTATCAAATCCCTAAGCCAGAATTATTATATATTGCGGGTCTTTTTCACGATATTGCCAAAGGTCGTGGTGGTGATCATAGTCTGCTTGGCGTTGCTGATGCCGCTGAATTTTGCAAGCAGCACCAATTAAGTGAATTTGACACAGAAACGGTGACATTTCTGGTGCGTCAGCATCTCACCATGTCGGCGACGGCACAAAAAAGTGATATCAATGATCCCGATACTATAAAAGTATTTGCGGCCATCGTGAAAACAGTAGATCGCCTCAATTACCTTTATCTTTTAACGGTAGCCGATATCCGAGCAACCAATAATAATTTATGGAATGGCTGGCGAGATTCCTTGCTTAGACAGCTTTATAATGCCACCCGAAACTGGTTAGAAGATCGCCATGATATAGCCAAAAATAGTGCAGAAAAAAGCAAACAACGCCGACAACAAGCACTACAACAACTGACTCATCAAGCCTGGACCGAACAACAGGTCGCTACGCTATGGCAACATTACGATTCGGATTATTTCTTACACCATACAACAAATGAAATTGTCTGGCAGACAGTCACACGATTACAAGATCCTAGCTTAGAAACCGTCATTAATACACGCAGCCTAGATCAACAGAATACCTTAGAACTGTTTATTTTTACTGAAGATAAACTGGGTATTTTTGCTGCAATAACTGCCTGCCTAGAGTCTTTACAACTTGATATTCTAGATGCCAAAATAGATACTACAACCGATGGTAAATCCCTTAATTCGTATATTCTAACAGGGGAAGTGCGCGATCAAAATGAACTTATTTATTTAATAGAACAACAACTCAATGAATTAGAAAATACCAAAACATTCAATTCAAATATCACACCAAGAACAATGAAGTTATTTGAAACAAAACCTATTCTTCATTTTTCAACAGATACCAACCAAAAACACACCAAACTGGAGCTTGAAACACACGATCGACTTGGACTGGTATCCACACTTGCTCATATTTTTTTGCAATGCAATATTCACGTTATTAGTGCTAAATTGACCACGCTAGGGGATCAAGTTGAAGACATTTTTCTAATATCTACAAGCTCTCACCTACCCCTAAATACTGATGAGATAGCACGGTTACAAGAAACCATTATTGAAAAATTAAGCCTTAGTTAAGCGAAATCCTGTCTAAGAAAATTTAGTGTATTCCCCGTCATTAATCCTTCGGTTACTTCATTTTAGTAGGCTTTAAGCTGCAACCTATGATTAAAAGACTAGATCTCAGCTAAAAGGAAAACTCGCAGAATTTTGCCTTTTATTTAATTTCTTTAATGCGACTTCAAAGCACCCGTTGTTAACTTATGGAGCATATGTGAAATATAGGTTTGATAAGGCATTCCTTCATTTAAAGCCATAGACTTAAGCCTTATAATATCACTCTCTAAAAGTCTAATATTAATCGCTTTCTTCTTTGTTAATTTCTCAATGGTATTATCACTAGCGGTCTTTAACATAGACATCATAGGAGCAAATTCATTGCTACCTAATGAGTGATATTTATCACCTTCTACATCATTAATAATCTTTAGCTCATCGGCAGTTTCAATTTTTTGAGACATATTAAACTCCTTTAAAATATTTTTTAGTCTGTTTTCGACTTTTATACATTGTTTTTAGAAAAAAAATATTATTTTCTTGTACAAAAGGAACAATATAAGCGGAACTTGATATATCAATGATCAAACAATATTGCTCTTGATGGTTTTTACTTTTATTTTTTATAATATCAAGTAATCTATCATTTTTAATTGCAGTCACAACATCTTCAAAACAAATATTTCTTTCTTCTTTTAGAAGAATGTTTTTTTCGTCATTCCAATTAAATTACAAATTATTCACAGGCCTGCCTGCTTAAAGACAATTAATACTTATTGTATATCATTTGTATTTTTAATGCCGAATTAAATCTACACAAGAAAAGTCATTCTGTAACTTTTCGCTCCTCCGTCACCACGGTATGTTTTAAGCCGGAG
>CAYTAM010000099.1:0-5697 GCA_964435685.1 uncultured Methylophaga sp.
CTAAGCTCTGAATCATCTATTTCCAAGTTGTTTGGGTATAAATACTAGATTCCCTCTTAAAACATGCGGAAACGAAGTAACCGCTAGGATCAATGACGGTTGGAATTATTTCTGACAACTCGGACAAAAGAAGGTGGCGCGTTGTAACGCTTTATAATGCTGTATTGTACTATCACATTGTGTACAACTTTCACCTTTGCGCCCATACACATTTAATTGTTGTGAAAAATAGCCCGGCTTGCCGTCACTTTTTCTAAAATCCTTTAAGGTCGTGCCACCAGCTTTAATAGCTTGCTGAAGTATTTTCTTTATAGCTTTAACTAATAGTTCACATTGTTTTTTGGTAAGCATATTAGCGGTGGTTTTGGGATGGATTTTAGCTAGAAAGAGTGCTTCACTCGCATAAATATTACCCACGCCAACCACTATTTTACCGTTCATAAGCACAGTTTTTATACTGCATTTACGCGATTGTATTTGTTGATATAAATAGCCAGCATTAAAAATATCAGTTAAGGGTTCAGGGCCTAGATGGGCTAATAATTTATGTTGATCGATAGGCTCAGTAGTCCACAAAATAGCACCAAAACGGCGGGGATCGTTATAGCGAAGCAGTTGACCATTATCAAATTTAATTTCAAAATGATCATGCTTTTCTGCTTTTGGGGCAGTACTAGAGTCTATGATCCGCAATTTTCCCGACATACCAAGGTGAATAATTAACGTGCCTGAATCACACTGAAATAATAGGTATTTGGCTCGCCTTTGAATAGCAGACACGCTTTGTCCGCTAAGGATCTGTGCTAGATCAGGTGCAATTGGCCAGCGTAGTGAAAAATTGCGAATAGTAACCGTCGTAATTGTCGCCTTTTCTATATAAGGTTTAATACCTTGTCGTGTGGTTTCAACTTCGGGCAATTCAGGCATTATAAATTTCCAATTATCATGGTATTTTGGGTAATAATTGTGACATTAGGGTGATAGGAAATTGATAGCTTAATTGCTGTGATAGATTGTTCAGGTATAAGGTTTTGTCATCATATTGCAGTTCAAATTCAACTGGCATGGCTTTATCTTGATGCCACACCGTTATTTTATGAGGCTCTGATGAGGGTAATCTAGCGTTGTTTAATGGCAATACTTGTAAGGCATAAGCATATTGCCACCTATCAATGAGTAAGATTAATTGATCGCTGGATAGGGCGTTATCATTACTGTTCCAATGCCCCTCTTTTTGTTCAATAGTGATGTTGTTAGCAGAAAACCCCTGTTCAGCATGTAGTGTAGGCAGTGATAGTTTTACCAGCTGATGATCGATAGGAACAAGCTTATTATCAATAAAGCTAGTGGCATTGGCATTGAGTAAGGGGGCTACATTGTCGTCAATCAAGTGGATAGTATCGTTGTGTAATACATAGCGGCGTTTGCTGATAGCTTCTGTGCTACCAAAGGTAAAGCTATTATTATTTAGTTGTAACCGTGTGCTGGTATTATCAAAACCAAGTTGGATTAATGTGGCGCTATCAGCATGTTCAAGTTGGGCGTGGCTACTCGCGTGCAATATTGATAATAATAACTTAATGCGGGTGTTGTTAGCCGGTGCTTGTAATGGCTGCAGCAGTTGCCAATTTGCTGCACTTTTTTCTAGAATGATGGTATCTAAACCGTTTCTAGTAATAGTAATATGTGTTGTTTCGCCCGGTGGGTGTGGGGTTAATGTCTGTGTTTGCTGTTGCGAGGGGGTATTTGGGTTCAATAGCCAATATAATCCTAACACTAGGCATACCAACAGGATGTTTATTAAATAGCGTGACTTCATCGTCTGCGTCTGATCCACCAAATCCAAAAACCAATAGCAAATAGTAGCAGTGGTAGGACGAGCAAAAATCCAAGCCCAATAACAAGCGACTGGCTATTTGAAAGTGTTAATTGATTATCTAATGTTGTTTTTAGCGGAATTGAGATAAGGCTATCATCTTCAACTAACCAGTTTATTAAGGCAACACCCAGCTCAATATTGGAGGCGTTACCAATATAGGTATTAGACAAAAAGTCACCATCACCAATAATGGCGATACGTTGTTCAGCATCGTTATCATCAGTAAATCGTGTTAATAGATAGCCAAGAGTAAGCGGGCCTGTCGTATCGATACCTAGATCAAAAAACAATGCGTTTTGATCGTTAATAGCTGTTGTTTCGCTCCACGCATTATCTGCTGACACCAACAACGGCAGTGCTTGCCAATCGTTATTGTTAAGGTGTTCCATAGCAACAGCTTGAGGAAAAATGGTGACCCCGGTGGTGGCAATACCCACAGGATGATTGGCATAATTTGTTACTAACACAAATTGGGGATCAGTAATGCCTAATAGCTCAGCATTAGGATCCATAATAGTCCCAGGAACAAACTCCAGACCCAATTGTTCGGCTAGGCTGCTTAGATAGTGATAACTATTGGGTTCAGCTAACCATAATAAATTACCGCCCTGATCAATATAGTCTTTGATGAGCTGAATTTCACCTGCTAACCATGATTGTTCGGGACTGGCGATAACAATGGCAGCAGTATTTTCTGGGATTTGACTATTTTCAACTAAATTTAATGGCTGAAATCTAATACCTTTTTGCTTGAGCTGCTCACCCCATGTACCTAAATTAGAGTTGGCTTGATTCAGTGGTGTGCGTTCACCATGGCCTTCGATAAACACCAGCCATTGTTCCTGTTGGCGAGAAACAGCAATAATGGCATTAGTCAGTGATTGCTCTGACAGATCATAAACATGTTGCTGTCTTTCACCTAAAGAAATAACCATTTGCCCTTGTTGTTGAATATTAAGGCTACGCATAAGTTCAGGTGAGAAATCTGGGTTAATGTAGTCAACAAGTAATTTGTCAGTGTGGCGTTGATAACGTTCTAACAACGACTCAAGCGTATCTTGATATTGATTATTTGGACTGATAAAGGCTTGAATAGTAATTTCTTTATCCAGCTGAGCAAGTAAGTCTTTTGTTGTGCTGGATAAACTGTGACGGTTATTTGCTGTCCAATCGCTATGTAGATCTGTTGTTAAGCTTAGCTGTGCGAGTAATGTAACGACAATAATTAACAAAATATAAAAAATACCATTTTGTATCTTTAATTGCAGTTTTGTTTTAGGGCTGATCTGCATTAATTTAGCCGCTCAGAATCAAGATGGCGAACTGTTAATATCAAAAATACGCTAATAACGATTAGATAATATGCAATATCACTACTGTGCACCTCACCTTGTAACAGTGGTTGATAATGATTTGATAATGATAACCAGTCAAAAAGAGGGGTTGATTGTGCTGACCAATCAATGATCCAGAGTAAAAATAACAGGGCAAAGGTAGAAACAGCGGCAATGGTAGGCTGTTTAGTTAGTGACGATAAAAATAAACCAATGGCTGTAAAACTGGCAACCAGCAGTATTAAACCTAAAAATGCGGCTGCTAATAGACCAAAGTCTAGGTTGCTGCCTACTGCCAGAGACAATGGCATGGTGCTTAATAACAGTAAAAATATTAAGAAAAACCCCAGTGTTCCTATAAATTTACCTAGAACAATTTGGATCATAGAAAGGGGTGCGGATAATAATAAAGGCAGGCTCTCATTGCGGCGATCTTCGGCGAATAGTCGCATTGTTATAATAGGAGAAAGTAATAATAGAATCGTCGCAGCATTATTTAATAACGGTGTTGCGATTAATTCGGTGACACCGGGTGCACCAGGAATAGCAGATATTTGAGCTTGAATTTGCACAAAATAATCAATATGCGTTAGGAATAAATAGGCGAGAATTAATTGACCCAGTGCCAAGATCACCCACGCTAAAGGTGAGAGAAATAGGCGATAAAGCTCATTGCTAGCGAGCGCCCACATTATGATTGCTCCATTGCAGTATTTTCTTGTTGAATAAGGTTCATAAATACATCTTCTAAAGAATGCTGTATGGGTGTCAATTCCATTAACTGCCAGCGCCGACTCACCGCTTGTTCAAGCAATAATTCAGTAGGATTGTTTTCGGGGTGATAATGTAGTTTAAACTGAGTAGGCGAAAGGGTTTCTACTGAGCTTACACCCTCTAATGTATAGAGCTGCACTCGCGTTGGCGGCATCTTTAATGTCACCAATAAACTCGATGCTTGCATATGTTGACCAAGGCCAGAAAGTGTATCACTGAAGATTAATTTACCCTGGTTAATAATTTGTACGCGGTCACATAGGGTCTGAACTTCGGGCAGAATATGGGTTGATAAAATCACACTGTGCTTAGTGGCTATTTCGCGGATCAAATGGCGAATTTGTTTTATCTGAATAGGATCTAAGCCTGAGGTCGGTTCATCCAAAATCACCACGGCGGGTGAATGAATAATGGCTTGCGCAATGCCGACACGTTGCTGAAAACCTTTTGATAAATGGCCAATCAGTCGTTGGGCAACATCTGTTAAACCACAGCGCTCAACGGCAATATCGACGGCTGCTTTACGTTTTGGCGATGGGATTTGGTTTATTTGAGCACAAAAGTAGAGGAACTCTTTAACGGTTAATTCTTTATAGAGCGGTGGTTGTTCGGGTAAATAACCAATATGTGCCTTGGCTTGTTTAGGCTGGGTCAATAAGTCGTAACCATTAATGGTTATTTCACCATAACTGGGTGCTAAATTGCCACTGAGCATTTTCATTGTGGTGCTTTTACCCGCACCATTTGGACCTAAAAACCCCAGTACCTCACCTCTGTTTATGCTAAAACTGATATCGCTAACAGCGTGTTGAATGCCGAAAGTTCGAGACAGCGAGCTAACATTAAGAAGAGGAGAATCTGCCATAAATTAAAGTGATGTTTGGATATCCATTGCCCATTGTGTTGCATTCAAATAAGCCTCTCCAAAATCTGCAATACTGATGGGAGGCGGAGTTATATTATCCCACAATCCATGCTCACATAGCATAACTATTTTCAGCATCTCGCCTAATTCACCCTGCTGATTTAATAAGGCTTGTTTTACAGGATCAGTAAGCGGTAATGTTGCAAGTAACTCATCTTTTGGGTGAAGTAACATTGCTTCAATTGTAGAAAATAAGCCAACAGTAAAAGCCGTATCTGGATTGCTATCAAAATCACTGGCTAGGTTCTCACACATTTTGGCTCTAATTAAGGTGAGCGTCATTAACTCTGTTGTTGTTGGATTGATTGAATTTAGGGCTATTAGTGTGGTCCATGCTTTGATGGCATCAAAGCCTAAAATGACTAAACCTCGTTTAATCGAGTCAACTTTTTGTGGCAGTGCAAAGGCAGCGGAGTTAAGTAACTTTAATAATTTGTAGCTTAAACTGACATCGTGACTAATTAGTTCTTCAATTTCATCAAAATCTATTTTAGGATCATGTAGCTGGGCGATTAAGTTCAGAATATGAAGCTGGCTACCGGGAATAGGTGTGTCTTTGATGAGCGCAGGTTTGCTAAAAAAGAAGCCCTGAAAATAGTCAAAACCTAAGGTCTTACATTGCTCAAATTGCTGTTGTGACTCTACTTTTTCGGCTAGTAACTTTACATCTTCTTGTTTTAACAAGGAAACATGTTGCTCAAGCTGCTCAGAGCTCAGCGCAAGTATATCAATCTTAATAATATCGGCCAGTTTAATAAGTGGCCATAAAGACTCATTAAAAATAA
>CAYTAM010000100.1:0-1081 GCA_964435685.1 uncultured Methylophaga sp.
TTTGGCATGAGGTGTCAAGCCCATTTTGTGGTATTGCCGTTGATGATTTAACCATCAAAGTTGAAGGTAATACCGTATCTATTATAGAAAATGGTGATGCGGTCACCAAAAAAGGTTTTGAAACCCCAATAACGGATATTTCACCCACAATAAAGGGTAAAGCCGCGTCTTTAGATGAAGCGGTAAGCCATATCGCAAAGCTATTAAGAGACAGCAAGCAACCCGTTATTGCGGGCATGGCGACCGACGTAAACGGTGCGCGTAGCGCCATGGCCTTAGCTGATAAAAGCCGTGCCACCATTGATAATATGGATTCTGCAGCTGGATTTAGAAACACCTTGGTATTACAAGATACCGGTTGGATGTTGACCACATTAACCGAAGTAAAAAATCGCGTTGATTTATTGCTGGTAGTGGGTAGTGATATTGAAGCAGAGTATCCCCGTTTTTTTGAACGGATGGTGTGGAATAAAGAAAGCATGTTTGATCAAGATATTGCCTCGCGCCAAGTGGTTTATTTAGGTAAAGCGCCTTCAGCTGATGCCTCGACTTCGCCACAAGGAAAAAAGGCGCAGATCTTAAGCTGTGATGATGGCGCTTTGCCGGAAGTGGTCTCGATATTACGCGCGTTAGTGAATGGCAAAACAATACAGGCAACACAGGTGGGCGGCATCGCGGTAAGTGATCTGGCGGTATTGGCTGACCAGTTAAAACAAGCTAAATATTCAGTGGTGACATGGGCAGCAGATGATTTGGACTTTGATCATGCAGAAGCAACGGTGCAAATGGTGTGTGAGATGATTAAAGATCTAAATTCAGCTACACGATCTAGTGGCTTACCGTTGGGTGGCAAAGATGGCAACATAACAGTTAATCAAGTCTCAGCTTGGCAATCAGGTTTCCCCATGCGCACTAATTTTAATCAAGGTTACCCAGATTACGACCCGTATCTTTGCGATACCAATCGGATGTTAGAAAATAACGAAGTTGATACCTTGGTTTGGATCTCGAGCTTTAATATTGATCGTACACCACCAAAATCAAATGCGACAACGGTTGTTCTAGGTCGTTCCGGCATGAA
>CAYTAM010000100.1:1181-5681 GCA_964435685.1 uncultured Methylophaga sp.
GAAGTCAAAGATATTTATATCCGTGATGGACGAATTATTGCCAAGCCAGGCGATGATCGGATTGATGAAGAAATCGATGTACGTGGCAAAGTAGTGATGGCAGGTGCGATTGATATGCATACCCATATTGGTGGCGGCAAAATTAATATTGCCCGCACTATGTTGCCCGAAGATCATGCGGCTGATGTGGTTGCTCGCACCGAGTTAATGCGATCAGGCTGTGGTCACGCCGCACCGAGCACATTAACAGCAGGTTATCGTTATGCTGAAATGGGTTATACCGCGGGCTTTGAACCGGCAATGTTACCCATCAATGCCCGTCAAGCACATATGGAAATGGGTGATA
This sequence comes from uncultured Methylophaga sp., assembly GCA_964435685.1. Classification (GTDB taxonomy): domain Bacteria; phylum Pseudomonadota; class Gammaproteobacteria; order Nitrosococcales; family Methylophagaceae. The sequence goes on from CAYTAM010000100.1 coordinate 1,528, forward strand.
CGCCGATCATCGACAAAGGCGGTTATGTGATGTTGGGCAGTGATGACTTTCTGCTACGAATGATGGCATCAAACGGTGATCAAGAAGCCATTAATAATTATGTTGCTTGGACGATGACCCATGCACAGGCGATAGGCGTGAAAGTGGTAAATCCGGGCGGCATTAATGCCTTTAAATTTAATCAACGCAAGATGGATCTTGATGAAAAAAATCAATATTACGGTGTTACACCGCGTGATATTTTATTGCGATTAGCGACTGCGGTGAAAGAATTAGGTGTGCCGCATCCGCTACATGTGCATGGCTGTAATTTGGGTGTGCCAGGCAATTTAGAGACGACCATTGATACCATGGAAGGCATTAACGGCTTGCCGATGCATATGACGCATATTCAGTTCCATAGTTATGGTACCGAAGGCGATTTTAAATTCTCGTCGGGTTCAGCTCAAATTGCCGAAATAATCAACAAACACAAAAATATTACCGCAGATGTCGGTCAAATTTTATTTGGTCAAACGGTTACGGTATCGGGTGACAGCATGCATCAACATGCCGCCCATTCTCATGCTAGCCCAAACAAATGGGTGACGATGGATATTGAGTGTGATGCCGGTTGTGGTGTGGTGCCGTTCAAATATAAAGATCAAAGCTATGTCAATACCTTACAATGGATGATAGGTTTAGAAACCTTCTTGATGGTTGATGATCCGTGGCGGGTGTGCTTGACAACGGATCATCCAAATGGCGCGCCGTTTACTAGTTACCCACATTTGATTCGATTATTGATGGACAAAACATTCCGCAACGATATTTTATCGACGCTGCAACCAGAAGCGCAACAAGCCAGCCACTTGGCCTCGCTTGATCGTGAATATTCGCTTTATGAAATTGCCATTATGACGCGCGCAGGGGCAGCAAAATTAGTGGGTCTTGCTGATCGCGGCCATTTAGGTATTGGCGGCGCGGCAGATATTACCGTGTATACCGATGATGACGATCGTGAAAAAATGTTCAGCAAACCTGATTATGTCTTTAAAGACGGCACCATGGTGGTTAAAGATGGTGAAATAATTGCAGTCACATGGGGCACCACACATGTGGTTAAGCCACAGTATGACAACAGCATCGAAAAAGTATTAAAACCCTATTTTGATCGTTATCATACTCAGAAAATGGGTAATTTTAAAATTAGTGATGATGAAATTGTCGATGATGGTCGAGGCAGTTTGACGGTGCAGCCATTGCATGCGGCCGGCAAAATATGATTATCAATGGTGTGATAATTGATAAAACCTTTGCCGAAGCCTTTCCGATGAAAGGCACACGCTTAATCATCACCGCATTAAATACAAAGTGGGCAATGATTTCAGCGCAAACCTTTACTGGTTTTGCGACCTCGGTTATTGCCTGTGGCTGTGAGGCAGGTATTGAGCGAGTTTTAGATCCAAGCGAAACACCTGACGGTAGACCGGGAGTATCTATTTTGATTTTTGCAATGGGCGGAAAAAGCCTTGCCAAGCAAGTTGAAACCCGTTCTGGTCAGTGTGTGCTCACCTCGCCTACATCGGCTTTGTTTTCAGGATTAGAAAGTGAAACTGAAATTGCGCTAGGTCAAAACCTACGCTTTTTTGGCGATGGTTTCCAAATCTCAAAAATGATCGATGGCAAGCGTTATTGGCGTATTCCGGTAATGGACGGTGAGTTCTTAACCCAAGAAAAAACAGGGGTTCAAGCATCGGTTGGCGGTGGTAACTTTCTAGTGTTAGCTGAATCCCAAGCGCAAGCATTAGCAGCCTGTGAAGCCGCTATTATTGAAATGAAAAAATGTCCTAATGTGATTATGCCATTCCCTGGTGGTATTGTTCGATCTGGCTCAAAAATGGGTTCAAAATTCAAAGCCTTAAATGCGTCAACTAATGATGCATTTTGTCCTACCCTGAAAGGGCAAACCAATACCGAGTTATCTCTAGAAATTGAGTCAGTAATGGAAATTGTTATTGATGGCTTAACTAAAGAAGATATTGATATTGCCATGCGGGTGGGTATTCAAGCGGTATGTGATTTAGGTGCTGAAAACGGCATTAAGCGCATTTCTGCGGGTAACTATGGTGGCAAACTCGGCCCCTTCCACTTCCATTTACAGGAGATCATGGCATGAGCGCGCTAATCTTCAAGCTAAAGCAAGCTCCTGCACAACGCATTGATTGCTCAGCGCTTACCCCCGATCATTTGGATGATAAATCACTGGCGGACATAGCGGCAATTGAATTGCCATCAGGCAACCGTACCCTTCGAGTAGACAGTGTGTTTGATCTCAGTGGTGATAATGCAAAGCAGATAGTGTTTGAAAGCAGCAGCGACAAGCTAGACTTTATCGGCAATCAAATGAGCTTTGGCACTATTGAAATAACAGGTAATGTGGGTGCATACTTAGGTGCGATGATGAGCAATGGTTTGATCTTAATAACGGGAAATACCGGTATTTATACTGCCTGTGAAATGAAAGGAGGCCAAATAAAAATCAACGGCAATGCCGGTGACTTTGTTGGTGGAGCACGTGTTGGCCAGAAAAATGGCATGACCGGTGGAACAGTAATTGTCACGGGTGATACTGGCGCACGCACCGGCGATCATATGCGTCGCGGTTATATCTTAATTGAAGGAAATGCCGGTGATTATTGTGGTTCTAGAATGGTATCAGGCACTATCGCCGTATTAGGTATTGTCGGCGCTCATCTTGGTTATGGGATGAAACGCGGCACGCTGTTGTTAATGAATGCTCCGACGCAAGGCATGACAGCAAACTTTAATGACTGTGGCGCACATACTTTGGCATTTTTACCGTTGATGTTAGCCTCTTTGCGTAATTTAGACACCAAGTTTGCCCATTTAGCTGTGTTTTCACGGGTACAACGCTATGCCGGTGACTTAGGCGGTATTGGTATGGGTGAGATTTTGATCAAAATTTAAGAACGCATCCATTTTAAACCGCAATTTGATTACGCAAGATCTCGAAAAAGTAAAGAAACCTTGTTAAAAAACCACGGAGACAATGTCTGATGAAAAGAATTGTTATTTTTGCGGATGGCACATGGAACTCACCCGATAAAGGTCTTGCCACTAATGTGTTACAAATGGCGCGCGGGATCAAGCCCATGGCTGGAACGGTTGAACAAGTCGCCTTTTATGATTGGGGTGTTGGCACCGATAGCAAGAAAATAGCGGGTGGTCTCACCGGTGCAGGCATAGATAAAAATATTTTGGATTGTTACCGCTTTATTGTTCATAACTATAATGTGGGCGATCAGCTTTTTTTCTTTGGCTTTAGCCGAGGAGCTTACACGGTTCGTTCTTTAGCAGGTTTTATCCGCAATTGTGGCTTATTAAAAAGACAGTTTGCAGATCGAATTCCTGCCGCTTATAAACTTTACAGAAAGCGCGCTAAATCAACGGGCCCTAATGCGACGCTGGCAAAAAAGTTTCGACAAGACTTTGCGTGCGCAGATATTTGTCCGATCGAATTTATTGGGGCATGGGATACCGTTGGCGCGCTAGGGATCCCCGTTCCTTTTTGGGGAGCACTAGGTGAACGTGAGTTCTTATTTCACGACACAGAGCCCAGCAAAATTATCCAACATGCTCGTCACGCTGTAGCTATAGATGAAAACCGTATAGATTTTGAGCCTACAATGTGGAGTGACAAGCCAGGATTAGATCTTAAACAAGTTTGGTTTTCGGGTGCGCATTCAGATGTCGGCGGAGGTTATAAAGAGGCGGGTTTAAGCCATCTTGCAAGTCAATGGATCAGCAATGAAGCAATCAAATTTGGTTTACAGTTCGAGTCACACTTTTTAAGCACATTGAAACCCGATCCAATGGATAAGCAACATAATGAGCGAACCGGCATTTATCGAGTACGAAAAGAGCTGGTACGAGAAATGACAGGGCCTTTACATGTGTCGGTTAAAGCACGATGGGACTTGGATGTGGATAACTATCGCAACAAAAGCAAAGCGCTGAAAAGGCTACTGGCAGCGGTAAACAATGATTGGTCGCTGATCCCGCAGCAAAGCTGATTTTACGCTTCTACACCCGTGATCATTCAATGTGTGAATTTTCTCTCTTCCGTCACTCCGGTATGTTTTTAGCCGGAG
>CAYTAM010000101.1:0-5649 GCA_964435685.1 uncultured Methylophaga sp.
GGTAAGAAACGACAGTTTTATCCTGTCCCTCTTTTTGTTGAAGATGGTTTGTTTCGTTTTATGCCTGATTTGAATAAATATAGTGGGGCTTTCAATCCTTATGCGGTAGAACAGTCACACCGCAACGTGACTAAGAAGACAGGCAATATTATTTCTATCGCAGATTATCAGGTAAGGAAAGCAAAATGAAACTGTTCATTTCATCTATCAACACTCGCTTTAGGTTTCGTGCTTTAGCGTGTAATCTGCAGGCTTGGCTGGATGTTTTTAAGCATAAATCATCTGAAACAACACTTAAAGTAACAAACTTTTTGTTTACATTATTACCTAAAGGTAATTATAATAGTTTTAACACAACCGTCACGCTTAGTACCCTTATGGGCAACGCGCAACCTTGGCGGTTTTTTTATGCCTGCTCAGGAGAATTGAATGCCTGAGAAATATTCCAAGCCAGCATTAACTTTCCCCGAACAACTGTCTAAACTCCAAAAACGTGGGTTGCTTGTAAGTGATGAGAATGAAGCTCTCCGTCAATTATCGTCCATCAGCTATTATCGTTTAAGTAGTTACTGGTATCCATTTCGTCAGCGCGATCAACATGGCAATCTCTCTAGTAAATTGGTAGAAGGCACATGCATAGAGCAAGTCATTGACCTTTACGAATTCGATCGTCGCCTACGTTCTTTAGTGATGGATGCGCTTGAGCGAATTGAAATCTCTATTCGAACCCAAATTACCTACCATTTTGGGCATCAGCATGGTGCATTTGGACATATCGACCCAAGCCATTTCCATCCCAAATTTGACCATACTCAGTGGCTATCAAAGTTAGAAAAAGAAACTAAACGCTCATCAGACGAGTTTATTCGGCATTATAAAAAGAAATATAATGGCTTCCCTCACATCCCAATTTGGATGTTAACCGAGGTGATGAGTTTTGGGAGTTTGTCTTTTTTCTACAAAGGATTAATAAACAACCAAAAATCAGGAGTTGAAGATAAAAAAGTGATTGCCAATCACTATGGCTTTCACCACAAACGTTTCGGTGACTGGTTACACACACTAACGTATGTGCGAAATATCTGCGCTCATCACAGTCGTCTATGGAATCGAGAGCTATCTATTCGCCCAGATCAGGCCAGAGAAAAAGCATGGTTGTCACCAATAACGCCAAGAAATGACCGAATCTTTTATATCTTACTTATGCTGCGATATTTAATGAGATGCTCAGGCAATGGTGATGATTGGGCTAAAGAAGTAATACAAGTTCTAGAACCCTTTACTGAATACAATCAATACCGCATAGCTATGGGAATACCTGAAAACTGGAAGGAGCATCCAATATGGAAATAAAAGCTAATATTAAATTCCAAGAAGAATACAGCTCCAAGCTTCCTGCCCTTAGTTTGCTAACAAATCTTGGCTGGTCATTTTTATCCCCTGAACAAGCCTTAGCTGAGCGAGGCGATAAAACCAATGCGGTTGTGCTGACAGATATTTTACGAACAGAGCTTAAGAAACGTCGATTTACCTTTGCTGGTGAGGAGCATCCTTTATCAAACCAATCTATTGATAACATTATTGCAGAATTATCAAACCCTATTTTAAATGAAGGCTTAAGTGTTGCCAATGAACGGATCTATAACCATTTACTTTATGGTATCTCTATTACGGAGTTTATAAAAGGTAAAAAAATTACGCCAACAATTGCTCTAATTGATTGGCATGATGTTGGTAATAACAGTTTTGTTTTTACTGAAGAATTCACCGTATTACGCACGAATGGTATTGATAATCGTCGCCCAGATATTGTATGTTTTGTAAACGGACTACCTATAGTCATTATTGAGGCAAAACGCCCTGATGGACATAGCAATAAAGGCCCAACAATTGATGAAGGCATCTCTCAGAGCTTGCGTAATCAACGTAATGATGAGATCCCCCACTTGTTTGCCTATAGCCAGCTTTTATTGTCGATAAACGGCATGGATGGGCGTTATGGCACGCAGGGTACTCCTGCTAAGTTTTGGGCTATTTGGCGAGAAGAAGATTTACTTGAAGCACACATGCTCGCCATTAAAAACAAACGACTGAGTGAAGCGCAAAAAACAGCATTATTTTCACACCGCCAACCCGCTGATCGAACATGGTATGAATCGCTCATTGATGGTGGTGATTTAGCGTTAACCGGGCAAGATAGATTGTTGATAAGCCTGCTATCTCACGATCGTTTATTAGAAATGATTCGTTATTTCACGTTATTTGATAGCAAAGCAGGCAAGATTGTCGCACGATATCAGCAGGCCTTTGGCATTAAACGACTAATAGAGCGTATTAATACTAAAAATGCTAAAGGTGGTCGTGAAGGCGGTGTTATCTGGCATACCACGGGTTCAGGTAAGTCTTTTACTATGGTCTTTCTGTCTAAAGCACTCATTCTGTATGACTCTCTTAAACAGTGTCGCATCGTAGTGGTAACCGATCGTGTTGATCTGGAAGACCAACTTAGTCGAACATTCCGTTCAGGTGGAGAGCTAGCAAGTAAGAAGGATAAAGCCGCAGCGATGGCAACATCTGGCCGACGTTTGGCCGCTCAGATTGGTCAAGGTAATGAACGCATTATTTTTTCACTTATTCAAAAGTTTAATACTGCAACTAAAATACCCGAATGTCATAATTACAGTGCCGATATGATTGTGCTGATTGATGAAGGTCATCGCAGTCAAGGTGGTGAGAATCATATTCGAATGCGCCAAATGTTACCCAATGCAGCCTTTATTGCCTTCACCGGCACGCCTCTGCTTAAGGATGATAAAACCGAGAATAAGTTTGGCAAGATTGTGCATGCTTATACGATGCAGCGCGCCGTTGAGGATGGTGCGGTTACGCCGCTACTGTATGAGGAGCGTATTCCTGATTTAGATGTAAATGAACGCGCTATTGATAGCTGGTTTGAACGGATCACGGATGGGTTAACTGAGGAACAGCAAACCGATTTAAAAAGAAAATTCACCAAACGAGGCCAAGTTTATAGTTCGGATGATCGGATACGGTTGATAGCTTATGATATTGCCACCCATTTTGACAACAATATTGATGAGGGACTTAAAGGCCAGTTAGCATGCGACAGTAAAGCCTCAGCCATTAAATACAAACAGTATTTAGATGAAGTGGGATTATTTGAAAGCGCAGTAGTGATGAGCCCGCCTGATTCTCGTGAAGGCAATACCTCTGTCGATGAAGAAGACACACCAGAAGTTACTAAATGGTGGAAAGAAAATATCGGTAGTCAGGATGAACAAGCATATACCAAGCATATAATTGAACGCTTTGAAAATGATGATAATTTAAAAATATTAATCGTGGTTGATAAGCTTCTGACCGGGTTTGATGAGCCTAGAAATACAGTCTTATATATCGACAAACCTTTGAAAGAACATAACCTCATTCAAGCCATTGCAAGGGTGAATCGCTTGCATCCACAAAAACAATTTGGCTTGTTAATTGATTACCGAGGCATATTGTCTGAGCTTGATACCACCATTGCTAAATATCAAGATTTGGCCTCACGTACTCAGAGTGGTTATGACGTCAATGATATTGCAGGGCTTTATCATCAAATGAGCACGGAATATAAACGCTTGCCACAGCTATATAAGTCGTTGTGGGCAATATTTAGTAATGTAACGAATAAAAGCGATATTGAACAATTACGTCAAGTGTTAGTGCCTCGTACTGAAATGCGTGATGGCGAGCTTGTGGATATTAATCAAAAAGTGCGTGATGACTTTTATGAGGCATTGACTGCTTTTACAACGTGCTTAAAAGTTGCACTCCAATCCGCTACATTCTATGAAGATAAAAGCTTCTCAGACGATGATAGAAAGCATTATAAAGAAACGGTTAAGCAATTCTCCAGCCTACGTCAGTTGGTTAAGCGTGATGCTGGAGAAACCATTGATTATGATGAATATGCTGAACAAGTTCGTAAGCTTATGGATAAGCATGTTGTTGGGGTTGAGGTGCGTGATCCGCAAGGTGTGTATGAAGTCGGCAAAATGGGACAACAAAAGCCCGATTCATGGAGCGATGATAAAACACGAAATGAAACCGACATTATAAGAACGCGTGTGACTCGCACAATTGAACAACAATTACGTGATGATCCTTATGCGCAAGAAGCCTTCTCTAAATTACTGTTACAGGCAATAGAAGAAGCAGAAGCGTTATTTGAGCACCCCATGAAACAATATATGCTGTTCCATGAATTTGAGCAGCAAGTTGAAGAACGACGACTGGATGAAATCCCTAATGCATTTAACGGTAATCATCATGCGCAAGGTTACTTTGGTGTGTTTAAGAAAGTATTACCTGATGTATTTGAATCGGCCGATCAGCAGATACAAGATAAGTGGATACAACTCGCTTTTGATGTGGATGCTTTGGTTGAAAAATCTGTCGCCGAACATTCCATTAATCCGCAGAATATCGAAGCTGAAATTCGTAAAAAGTTATTGCCGATGATGTTTTCCGAAAGTAAGTCCAATGGTTATGGCATGGACCAAGCTAAAGCCATTGTTGAGTATGTAGTGCAAATAACGCGTGTTGGTTTAGCGAGTAATTAGCACCATGAATGTCAAAATTAGGCAAGAACCAGCGTCTCATCAATTTGGCAATCAGCCTTATCAATTTAGGTATGGCGATGAATTGATTAGCTTTGATCGTGTAGAGCGAAAAGGTGATGTTAGACGTATATTAATAAAAGTGCACCCTGATTGCCGCGTGATTGTGCAGGCTCCCATTGACGCTAGTGACGACGATGTGATGCATGCAGTGAAAAAACGAAGCCGCTGGATTGCCAATAAGCTAAGAGGTTTTCAAAAGCAGCTTAGTAATGTAATACCAAGGCAATATATCAGTGGTGAGAGTCATTATTATATGGGGAGACAGTACATGCTTAAGGTTGAGGTCCAGCCCAATCACAAGCCCCAAGTTAAGCTGCTAAGGGGACGACTTGAGGTAACAGTCAAAGAACGTAATCCAAGCAAAGTTAAAGCTCTCCTTATTTCATGGTATAAAACCCGATCAAAAGAAGTTTTTAAACGTAGATTGGTGGCCGTCATGGATAAAACGCTGTGGGTGAAAGAAATGCCACCGGTACGTATTCTAATAATGAAAACGCAATGGGGAAGCTGCTCACCAAATGGTTTTTTAACGCTTAACCCTAATTTAGTCAAAGCCCCACGCGAATGTATTGATTACGTTATTTTACATGAGCTTTGTCACCTAGTTGAACATAATCACAGTGCTAGATTTTATCGGCTGATGAATAAAATCATTCCTAACTGGGAACAGCATAAACAAAAACTAGATAACATGGCCGAACTTGTTCTGCCCAACTAGCAATATAGGGATATATCTATGAATGATTCAACTTATGAGTTTGCCCACAAAATCACCACTATAAACCAGCATAAATTAGTTAATATAATACCTAAAAAGATAATTAGAAAAGAAGAAAAAATATTGCAGAAGTTTACTGAAACAAAAGCGACATATGACCTCATTCTACGAGAATCAACATTAACCCGTAGCCCAAATCCTCAGTTAGACCCCCAGTCCTCCTAAAAACCAGCAAAAAATAAATTT
>CAYTAM010000102.1:0-5637 GCA_964435685.1 uncultured Methylophaga sp.
CTATTTTTGCCCTGAATCTTCACACATTGAATGATTACGGCTATATGCCCGTGGCCATTTAAGTGGCACAATTTATACGTTTTTTCTATGATAAATTCGCCATCCTCTAGATCTTTACTACTTAGCGGGACAAAATCATAGTTTACTTGTGACACATTCATGGTATGGTTTACAAGCGTTATTATTTAAGGTGTGGGCTAAAATCTACAACTGACTGATAACGGCTATATGGGTTTTTATAGTTAACAGAAATCATGGAAAATTAATGAGTGAGAAACAACAACGCAAGCTTGATCTCGATAGTGCGCGCGAACATGCCTTAGCATTAGAAAAAGTGGTCAATGAGATCGTTATTGGTCAGGAAAATGCTATTCGATTAATCCTGATTGCACTGCATGCGCGCGGTCATGTTTTACTAGAAGGGGGGATAGGTGTCGGTAAAACAACGCTATTACGTGCTTTTTCAAAAGCATTAGGAGGCGCATTTGGGCGAATTGAAGGCAGTGTGGATTTGATGCCTAATGATTTGCTTTATAGTGCTTGGGTGGATGCTAAAGGTAAGCCTGTTATTGACCCAGGTCCACTTATTGCGCATGGTGAAGATACTGCGGTGTTCTTTTTTAATGAAATTAATCGCGCACGACCTCAGGTTCAATCTTTACTCTTAAGAGCGATGTCTGAGTATAGTGCTGATGCCTTTGGGCGTGAGTTTAAATTCCCACATATGGTGGTGTTTGCTGATCGTAATGCCGTTGAAAAGGAAGAAACATTTGAATTGAGTGCTGCAGCTAGAGATCGCTTTTTATTTGAAATTAGTATTGATCGACCTACTGACTCCACCATTCTCCGAGAACTGATTTTTAATCCAATATTTCACAATGTTGATGATTTATTAGCCAATATTTCTAAACCATTACTAGATTATAAAGATCTTAATAAACTTGACCGCGAGATCCAAAGCGTTATTTTTGTTTCAGAAGAAATTGAAAATTATGTGGTTAGATTGTGGGATGCCACATGGCAACCAGATAAAATAGGGCTTGAAATAGAAGATATCTATATGAAAGATTTAGTGGTGGCAGGCGCCAGTGTTCGCGGTATGTCTGCGATGATGCGAGCAGCTAAGGTGGCGGCATGGCTAGATAAACGTGAGCATGTATTGCCGGATGATGTGCATGCTGTATTGTTACCTTCACTTAATCATAGAGTGTTCTTGTCACCCATGTATGAAAATCGGCGCGAGAAAATTATGCCAGTATTTGTACAGGCTTTACGTGATCATGTTTCGACACCTTAAAGCTGGATTTACGATGCGTGTTTTTTATTATAACGTTCGCTAATCGAAAATGAGTGAAAAAACGCAAGATGAATTTCGCTATCGTTATCCGCATAAAGTCTTTGGTCATACGCCCGGATCACATGTAGGCACATCATTAGGTTCAGGTGACCGTTTTGCCGGTTTTACTAATTTATTTGATTATCCTGATCCGCGGCGTTTAGATATCCGTGCCAGCTTACGGAGTAATATTGCTGATGCAGGCAATCGCTGGTTAGTCAGGCGTTATCAGCAACGCTCTTCTGTTACGCTTTGGCTGTTAGCTGATCTGTCAAAATCAATGGCGCTGCCTAGTGATACCCGTGATGAATTAGCTAATCTGGCACAATTAATTGCGCATTCAGCGATCAGTATAGGCGACCGTTTTGCTATAGCGGGCTTTGATTCACAATTGCGACAAGATGTTGCTATTATGCCAACGACACAGCGGAGTATGCCAGTATTGGTAGCTGAAATGATTCGTAATGCTAAAGTTGCACAAGCGCCTGGGGCAGAGGGACTGATCCATACGGCTAACTTGGTAACCAGTTCACATGCGATGGTGTTTTTAGCCTCTGATTTTTGTATTGATATTCGTTTAGTAGAAAAGGCGTTACACCAATTATCTCACTACACCGTTATTCCTATTGTACGGCAACATCATGATGCTGATTATTTTCCATCACATGCGGGTTGGACAGAAATACGAGATGCTGAAACAGGTCAACGACGTAGTGTTTGGATGCGACCTAGTATGAAAAGAAGGTGGCAGCAATCGATGGCAGACCATTTTGAACAATTAGATGCGTGTTTCACCCACTATCGGGTAAAACCATTATTTGTGGATGGTGCTGTGACAGCTGAGCAATTAGACCGCTATTTTTTAGGATTAAGACGAGCATGACACCACGATTTTTAACTATTATTTTACTCAGTTTTTTATCAACAGTAGTGCTGGCCGAACAGATAGCTAATGTCAGCTTAGATCAGGCATGGGGTTTACTGATTGGTGATGAGATTACAGTTCAGGTTGAGTTGCCAGTAGCGGTAAGCGAACTCGATGTTTCTTCATTGCCTGAAAAAGATGTACGTTATGGTGCATGGCTATATCTTAAAGAGCGTAGCACAAAAGACAATATGGTGTGGCTGACTTATCAAATTGTTAATGTGCCTGTTGAAAATACCAAGGTGTTTACCCCAGAATTTAGTTTAAGACTGCTTAATGATGAATGGATAACTGTGCCAGCGTTACCACTAACAATTGGTTCATCACTAGTGAAAAATCTTGATAGCACTGTACCTAAAGCAGATCATCGTCCTATATTAATTGATACGGCATTGCTCAAGCAACGCTTGATAAGCTTTGCAGTGATAGCCGTTATTGCTAGTTTATTGTTATTTATTTGGCATGTAGGTTGGCAACCCAAGCAACGTAAGCCTTTTGCGCAAGCTGTATATGATCTTAAACATTTAAAATGGCGGGTTTCTGCAAAACAACAACAAGCTGCTCGACTACTACATGCTGCGTTCAACCGCACGGCGGATACGGTTGTTATTGTTGCAGAGTTAGATGTGCTTTTTAAACAAGCACCTTGGCTACACCCCTTGGAAAAAGAAATATCTGCTTTTTATCAAAACTCTGCTAATTACTTTTTCACTCAAAATCCCGGGCAACAACCAGATATTGAATTAGTAATAAAGTTAGCAAAAGCCTGTCGTTCTAAGGAAAAATTAGTGTGATATTTCTGGATTTTCATTGGTCATACCCTTATTTATTGTGGCTACTGCCTTTGGCACTATTACCTTGGTTCACTCACAATCAAGATAAAACGGTAGTCTGGGTTGATTTTGTGCCTGTCGATCCTATTTCTAAATTTATTGGGCTTAGCTTAACGATGTTAGCTTCGCTGGTGTTAGCAAGTTTGATTGTTGCCTTGGCAGGGCCGTACCTTCCCGAAAAGAAAGTAGAACGCATAGCAGAAGGAGCAGAGATCGTATTATTATTAGATCGTAGCCGGAGTATGGACGATGCTTTTGCTATTAAAGGTCAGCCAGCGATGCGTACACCAGCCAGAAAAGACAGTAAGCGACGGGTGGCTAAAGCGTTTTTAACCGAATTCGTAAAAAAGCGCCCTGATGACCGGTTTGGTTTTGTGTTATTTAGCTCGTATGCGATTGACTTATTACCGCTTACTTACAGCAAAGAAGCAATTCTGGCCACTATTGATGCCAGTGCCTTAGGCAAAGGTTTATCAGAAACTAATATGGTAAAAGCATTAATAAAAGCAGCAGCTATGTTTCAAGGACAAACGTATCGCGGAGCACGTATTGTTATGTTGGTTTCCGATGGGGGACAGGAGATGGAAGCTGAAGAGCAGGCTACCATTAAAGCCTTATATCAAGAGCTAAACATTAGCCTTTATTGGCTTTACATGCGCAGTATACAAGGGATGACCTTAGATGAGGCTGAGGATGACAGCATACTCTGGCTTGATACGCCTGAGCGAATATTGCATACCTTCTTCAACACTATTGAGATGCCTTATCGTGCCTTTGAAGTCGAATCAGTAAAAACATTTTCTAAAGCATTAGATGAAATTGACAAACAGCATTACCAACCATTAATTGTAGAAGAAACACTGCCAAAAGAACCAAAAGCAAGGTTGTTTTATTGGTTGGCTATGGTGGCGATGTTGTTATTAGCGTCAGCACAATTATACAGTCTATGGGGAGTGAGAAAAGCAGATGAATAAATCATTACACTTGGCTTATTGGCTGTTGATAACTATTGCGGTTGTTGGTTTTGCGGCTATGCTATCAACGGCTATGAAGCTTTGGCAAGCCAACAAAGTTAACCATTTTATTGAGAATGTCAGTGAATATGAACAGCCACTGCCACATCCCAAGGCATTATTTGCACTTGCTTATTATAATGTGGAGAATGACCAGCCTCAATTGGCATTAGATCGATTAACTAAAGTTTTAATGGATAATGAGATAATACTAAAATCGGCAGCGTATTATAATCGAGGTAATGTTCACCTGCGCCAAGCACAGGCTATGCTCCCCGGAGATCGTCAAAGTTTTTTATTGGTCGAGTTGGCCAAACAAGATTATCGGAGGGCATTATTACTCTCACCACAATTAAAGGATGCACGTTTTAATTTGGAGTTAGCATTACGAATAGTGCCCGAACTGCCTGATGACGAGGAACAATTTGGTGGAAACATAATCAACCAGCAGCGCACGATTGAAAACATTGGTTTTAGGGTCGATTTACCGTGAAATTAAGCTATCAACAACGGGTTCTGGTCTCAACGCTGGTAATGCTATTGGTGTTTATTTTAATTGCAGCCGCGCTGTGGCTACCGCGATTTGATAAAACAGTGAAAGTAATGGATATTTTGTTCATAATTGATATTACCCAAAGCATGGATGTAAAAGATGTTGAAATAGCAGGCGAACAGCTTAGCCGCTTAATATGGGCAAAAGACTACACTAAAAAAATATTAGTTGATTTGCCGTGTGGTTCGCATGCTGGATTAGCAGTGTTTAGTGAACACCGTAGTTTAGTATTAATGAACCCTGTCGAAGTGTGTGCAAATTATCATGATCTAGCGCAAATGATAGCTAAAATTAATAGTCGGATGGCATGGGCATTATCTAGTGAAGTATCAAAAGCAACATTTAGCGCTATAAAGCAGGCAAAACTTATTGAGCCCAATCCAAGTATAGTATTTATTACTGATGGTCATGAGTCGCCGCCCTTGCATAAAACACTGTATCCTAAATTTAGCGGTGAACTAGGCGAAGTGGCTGGGGTTTTTGTTGGTGTGGGAGGTGACTATTTATTGGCCATCCCCAAACATAGTCTTGAGGGAGAGGCATTGGGCGTATGGCAAGTTGATGATGTATTACACCAAAATGTTTATGCATCTACTCGTGATGAATGGCAGGGAAGTAATGCATTAAGGGTAAAAACTGAGCATTTATCATCGCAAAAGAAAGTGCATATCAAAAGACTGGCAACGATGGTGGGCTTTGATTATGTTTTATCACCATCAAACCAGAAACTATTAATTAAAAAAATTCAGGCAGTAGCCAACACTCGTGATCACGTTATCAGTTATAGTTGGGCACACTGGTTGGCGGGTGTGGCATTATTTTTGATGGTTTTGCTCTATTTCCCCACTCATTTAGGCAGTAGAAAAAATGCTTAATCTTCCCTGTTTTTTCTTATTACATAACGCCTCGCATCACCGGCAAAATAAAGTTGCAGAGCGAGGTACGAGCGGTGCAGCTTGTGTTGTCCGCGTGCATGC
>CAYTAM010000103.1:0-5598 GCA_964435685.1 uncultured Methylophaga sp.
GGGTATAGTATAAATATCGCAAGATAGCGCGATGAGTAATACGCTTTATTGTCACATTTATGCACAATAAGTTCCTTGTTCTTCATCAATCCATCAGTATAGCAAATAATTTGACTCTAAAATGACTTTATATTTTGTTAGCTTGCTGTAGTATAGCTAACATTAATATCTAACTTAGACCAATAAAAATTAGGAGATGAATTATGGGTTTTTTACAAGGCAAGCGCATACTAATTGTGGGTGTTGCAAGTCCTCGTTCTATTGCTTCAGGTATTGCACTTGCTATGGCACGAGAAGGTGCTGAACTCGCTTTCACCTATCAAACTGAAAAATTAAAATCGCGGGTTGAAAAAATTGCTGGACAATGTGGCGCAGATCCAAGCTTACTGTTTCCATGTGATGTAGCTAGCGACGAACAAATTGATGCTGTTTTCGAGCAGCTTGGTCAGCATTGGGACGGACTAGACACGATAATCCATGCCGTCGCCTTTGCACCACGGGAACAATTGCA
The DNA here is from genome assembly GCA_964435685.1 of uncultured Methylophaga sp. Taxonomy (GTDB): domain Bacteria; phylum Pseudomonadota; class Gammaproteobacteria; order Nitrosococcales; family Methylophagaceae. The sequence goes on from CAYTAM010000103.1 coordinate 512, forward strand.
AGGTAGTTATGTGGACAGTGTGACACGTGAAGGTTTTGCGATTGCCCATGATATCAGTGCTTACAGCTTTGCTGCACTTGCTAAGGCAGGCAAAGCAATGATGGCTGGACGAAATGGTTCATTATTAACATTAAGTTATTTAGGTGCTGAACGTGCCATCGATAACTACAATGTAATGGGAATTGCCAAAGCAAGCTTAGAAGCCAGCGTTCGTTATATGGCGCTATCCCTTGGTCCAGAAGGCACCCGTGTTAATGCCGTTTCCGCAGGCCCTATAAAAACCTTAGCATCAGCAGGTATTGCTAATTTTAGTAAAAAATTGGCTCAAGGTGTGGCCGCTTCACCATTACGTCGTAACGTTACTATTGAAGAGGTGGGAAATGTTTCAGCATTTCTCTGTTCGGATTTAGCATCAGGTATCACCGGTGAAATTACCTATGTGGATAGTGGTTTCAATATTGTTGGTATTACTGGCTAACGCTATATACCCGTGATCATTCAAGCTGTGAAAAGGGAGAAATTATATCTCTTTTTTCTTTTGCAATCCACTGGTGGAAAGATCTCAAATAATGTATACCTAAACTATTAATGATAAATAATAATATTGCCGAAAAACGCTTAACCGCCATTAATTTATGGCTGAAACAAACACTTCCTTCTACTCACTTTCAGCTTGTTATGGCATCAAGTGATGCAAGTTTTCGCCGTTACTTTAGAGTGATGATGGGTAGTGAAACATTAATCCTAATGGATGCTCCGCCGGCACAACAAGATCTCCAACCATTTATTACTATTGCAACATTTATGTATCAACAGGGTATTAATGTACCAAAAATCAGTGCGTATAATTGTGGTGCTGGCTTTTTATTGCTCTCTGATTTTGGTCATCGTGCTTATTTAGATGAGCTTAATGAGCACTCTGCTGACCGTTTATATAAAGCAGCGATTGATAGCCTAATTGCTATGCAGTTAATGCCTGTTGATGGTATTGACTTACCTAGCTACAACGACACATTATTACTGCAGGAAATGTCTTTATTCGCCGAATGGTTCTTAAATAAACACCTTACGATTCCCTCTCCCCTATTCTTAGAGACAACCTTTAAATTGTTGATCGATAGTGCACGTGAGCAACCTCAAATATTTGTTCATCGTGACTATCATTCACGTAATTTAATGCATACTACAGAAAACTCACCTGGGATCATTGACTTTCAAGATGCCGTTATCGGCCCGATTAGCTATGATCTGGTATCCTTATTGCGGGATTGTTATATCGAATGGGCTGATGATAAGCTTGCTAACTGGCTGCAATATTATTATCTGAACGCTATTGAAAACAAGCTATTAAGTGATGCTATTTCACTTGAAAAGTTCACCCAATGGTTTGACTGGATGGGCTTACAACGTCATATTAAAGTACTAGGAATTTTTGCACGTTTAAATTATCGCGATGGTAAAGCTAATTACATCAATGATCTACCGCTAACCTTAAAATACGTTCGGAAAATATCTGCTAAATACCCTCAATTTTCTGAATTAAACAATTTTCTTCAACAACAAGTAACGCTCTAAATGAAAGTACTGATTTTGTCTGCTGGTCGCGGCGAGCGTTTGCGTCCTTTAACTGATCGCACCCCTAAACCGTTACTGCAAGCTGGAAAATATAGGCTGATTGAGCACTTAATCATAGCGTTAGTTAAAGCTGGAATAACGGATATTGTTATTAATTATGCCTATTTAGGTCAACAATTTCCTGATGTGTTAGGTGATGGTCAGCAATTTGGGGCTAATATTACTTACTCTCCTGAACAACAAGGTGGGCTTGAAACAGCAGGCGGCATTATTAATGCGTTACCGCTATTAGGTAATGAACCCTTTTTGGTAGTAAATGGTGATATTTGGACTGATTATCCTTTTGAACAATTTAATGGCTTTACATTCAATAAAAACTGTTTAGCGCATCTGGTTTTGGTTAATAATCCAGCGCATCATCCACAAGGTGATTTTGCCTTGTCTGCTGATTTAATCACGCTAAACGGGCAAAACAAGTATACATTCAGTGGTATTGCCCTCTACCGCCCTACTTTCTTTGCTAATGTAAAAGTTCACTACTTAGCACTCAAGCCTTTGTTATTAAAGGCTATTGTACAGCATAAATTACAAGGTGAAATCTATCAAGGTCAATGGTCAGATATTGGCACGATTAAGCGGCTACAACAGCTTAATGAAGCTCTGAATAAGCCTTAAGTTAGTTTGCAAAAAGAAACTCTAACAATGCTTTTTGAGCATGCAAGCGATTTTCCGCCTCATCCCACACCACACTATTAATATCATCCATCAGTTCGGCAGACACTTCTTCACCTCGGTGTGCAGGTAGGCAATGCATAAATAAAGCATCATCATTGGCCAATGCCATAACCGCGTGATTAACTTGAAAATCAGCAAATGCTATTTCACGTTTTTTCTGCTGTTGTTCTTGTCCCATGCTGGCCCATACATCGGTCGCCACCAAATCAGAACCTTTAACGGCGCTGTTCACATCATTAAATAAATTGATGGCTGCATCAGCCGATGTAACGATCTTTGCATCTGGCTCATAGCCTATTGGTGTTGCGATATTGAGCGTAAAACCAAATCTATCGGCAGCATTGATATAAGAATGACACATATTATTGCCATCTCCTACCCATGTAACAATTTTACCTTTAATTGAGCCCCGATGTTGTTGGTAAGTTTGCATATCCGCCAATAGCTGACATGGGTGATAATCATCAGTTAATGCATTGATGACAGGCACAGATGAGTTTTGAGCAAAGTTGTTAACCATATCATGATCAAAGGTACGGATCATCACCGCATCCACCATGCTTGAAATTACCCGTGCAGAATCCTCAACTGGCTCGCCACGACCTAATTGCGTATCATTCGGTGATAAAAAGATAGATCCGCCACCAAATTGCACCATTGCCGATTCAAATGAAACCCGAGTTCGTGTTGATGATTTATCAAAAATCATCGCTAACACTTTATTTTTAAGTGGCTGATAAATTTCACCTGCATTGTGCATGTGTTTTAATTCAATTGCACGCGTAATCAACTGCCGTAACTCATCTGATGTTAAATCTTTTAAGGTTAAAAAATGTCTCATTATGCTACACACTTAATTTGTTGTGCTTCAATAAAATCAATCACCAACTTACTTGTTTTAGTGACGATTTGTTTAGCTTCATCCGCAGTAATAACTAGAGGTGGCAGCAATCTAATCACGTTATCAGCCGTTACGTTGATTAATAAACCTTGATCTAACGCTTGTTGTACTAATATTGCACAAGGCTTAATTAATTCAATACCAAACATAAAGCCGGCAGCACGAATCACTTTAACCTCAGTATATCCTGCCAATGCCCTTTCAAATCCCTGCACCATGATTACATTCAAAGACTTAACATTCTGCAAAAGTTTATCATTTTCAATGGTATTTAATACCGTTAAAGCAACCTTACAAGCTAAGGGGTTCCCACCAAAAGTTGAACCATGATTTCCCGCCTCTAAGATCCCCACGGCATCGCCTGCAACTAAGCATGCACCAATAGGTATGCCATTTCCTAGACCCTTCGCTAGCATCATCACATCAGGTAACAAGTCCTCTGTATGCTGAAATGCAAACCATTCACCAGTACGACCAATGCCCGTCTGTACTTCATCGAGCATCATTAATAATTTACGTTGCGTACATAGCTTGCGTACATTAGCTAAATAATCAGCTTCGGGGATCTTGATGCCGCCCTCACCTTGAATAGGCTCCAGTAAAACAGCAACAGCTTCTGGCCAATGACTTACTGCCATGCGTAAGGCATCAATATCATTGAACGGCACACGCACAAAGCCTGGGACTAATGGCTCAAAACCGGCGTGAATTTTTGCATTTCCTGTAGCCGATAATGTTGCCATTGTTCGACCGTGGAAACTACCTTCCATTACGATAATAACAGGCTTATCCACACCTTTATTGTGACCATATTTACGTGCTATTTTAATGGCTGCTTCATTAGCTTCCGCCCCCGAATTGCAGAAAAAAACCTGCTCCATCCCGGATAAATCAGTAAGTCTGTCAGCTAATTGCTCCTGCAACGGAATATGGTAAATATTGGAGGTATGAATAAGTGTGCTAGCTTGCTCGGTGATCGCTTTTGTAACAGCAGGATGTGTATGACCTAAACCGCACACAGCAATACCACTCAGCGCATCTAGATACTGCTTACCTTTTGTATCTGTCAGCCACACGCCATCACCTTTTGCAAAAGCAATATCAAGACGTCCATATGTCGGCATGACCGAATCTGTCATGGTTTTACCCCTTCCTAAAATCCCACGAAGTTGAATGGCCTAAACAAAAAACACCAACTTCAGATGAAACTGCCAAAAGTTAAAGTAACGCGGGATTATACAGCATATTTATCAAAATTTAGCCAAAATACTTGAAGATGCAGATTTACACTTTTTCGCCACTCCCGCAACTTGACTGGTAAGATCTCGGGGATGACGAATTTATCATAGAAAAAACATATAAATTATGCAACTTAAATGATTACGGGGATAGACCCATAATCTATTTAAAAATAGAGCAAGAGTAAAATGTAAGTGAAATTTTAACTAACTAGACATTTCTGGCTTTATTTATTCAGTAGCTTATTTAATTCTGCAAAAGGATTGTGAGTAGTTTTAGCCTTGGTTACGCTATTTGCTGCATGACCATAACGCACCTGTTCAATATGGCGAGAATGTTCATTGTCATGACAATAAAGACAAAGTAATTCCCAGTTACTGCCATCACTAGGATTATTATCATGGTTATGATCACGATGATGAACCGTTAATTCGCGTAGGTTTTGGCTAGCAAATTCACGTGAACACCTGCCACAAATCCAAGGGTACAGCTTTAACGCCCTACCTCGGTAAGATTGTTCGCGTTCATTCTGATACATTTTCGCCTGTGCAACAATGTTATCAAGCCGCTTGTTTTTATCGTCAGTCATTCAACTTACTTTGTTTGATGATCAATATTTACCATGCCCATAATTATT
>CAYTAM010000104.1:0-5584 GCA_964435685.1 uncultured Methylophaga sp.
AATCTTCACACATTGAATGATCACGGGTATATAACAAAAATACTGACTAGGGTGAATGGTCGTTTTTAACAGTTCGAGCGATAGTCCACACTTCAATATTTTCAACCCCTGCTTGACGCAAAATTTTTGCGGCTACGTTGGCAGTATGTCCTGTGGTTAATACATCATCAATTAGCGCGATATGAGTTGGAATATGGGTATTATTTATTTGAAAAGCCTGTTTCATGTTTTTGTTGCGCTCAGAAAAAGGTAATGATGCCTGTGGTGGAGTATCACGAATGCGTATTAGAATATCGTATTGAACAGGAATGGCGAGTTGTTTAGAGAGATACTTTGCTAACTCTAAGGATTGGTTATAACCGCGCTCACGCAGCCGCCGCGGATGTAGGGGAATAGGGATTAATAGTTGGGGTAACGCGCGCGCCTTTAACGATGCCGCCATCTGCGCTGCAAACAAGCGGATCAACGCAAGTTTGTCATGATATTTTAAATCTGCAATTAATTGATCAATCGGTGGTTGATAGCGAAATAAACTAAAACTACGGTCTTGCTCGGGCGGGCTGGTTAAACACTGACCACAAAGCATAGTCTGTTGCAGCGGTGAGGCACAACGCGGACAACAACAACCTAATTTAGGTAGCTGGTCGCTACAATCATGGCATAGACAATCATCACTATTGTTGCTGCCGCACAGTAGACAAGGAATTGGCATCAATTTGCTGTATAATTGCTTAAAATCTTGTGTTAATGTTGATAAGTAACTCATTGCTCTCAAACCTATACCCAAATTACTTGGAAATGCATGATTCAGCAAGAGAACAAGCCATTATATTCTAGGCATAAAACGCAGGGATTAGTCGTTTATCTCCATGGATGGAGTGTATGCAGAAAATGCAGGAGCACAATCTGTCTAATTCTAAGTTTCATAACGACGAAGATAATGGCTTATCCTCTTGCCCTACGGGAGCTTAGCACGAATGCCAGCGCTGCGTTACAATGTTTGACATCCGTGCTAAGCTCTGAAACATGCACTTCCAAGTAGTTTGGGTATAACCCCGTGAGGTTATATCATGCCTGAAAATTTAATAAAAACCGATCAACTTATTCGCCATAATTGGCAGGTAGCAGAGGTGGAAGATCTTTATGCCTTGCCGTTTGCTGATTTAATGTATCGTGCGCAGACATCTCACCGTGAGAATTTTGATCCTAATTCAGTGCAGGTAAGCACTTTATTAAGCATTAAAACAGGTGGCTGTGTTGAAGATTGCGGTTATTGTCCGCAAAGTGTGCATCATCAATCAGCCGTTAAAGCGGAACCATTAATGCCTCTAGATGAGGTGTTAGAAAGTGCTGCAAAAGCGAAAGATGCAGGCGCAAGCCGTTTTTGTATGGGCGCTGCATGGCGGAGCCTGAAAGATCGTGATGTTGAACGTGTTGCAGAAATGGTTGCTGGTGTTAAAGATATGGGCTTAGAAACCTGCGTTACTTTAGGCATGTTAAAACAACATCAAGCAACACGTCTTAAAGAGGCGGGCTTAGATTATTACAATCATAACTTGGATACCTCACCTGAATTTTATGGCAATATTATTAGTACACGCATTTATCAAAACCGTTTAGATACCTTAAGTTATGTTCGCGATGCTGATATTAACGTCTGTAGCGGTGGTATCGTAGGCCTAGGTGAAAATAGTGAAGACCGTGCGGGTTTGTTGGTGGAATTAGCCAATATGCCTAGTCATCCTCAAAGTGTACCCATTAATTTATTAGTTAAAGTGGAAGGCACACCACTCGCAGAAAATGAGGATATTGATCCTTTAGAATTTGTGCGTACTATTGCAGTCGCGCGATTGATGATGCCAAAGTCTTATGTACGCTTATCGGCAGGCCGTGAAAGCATGAGTGATGAGTTACAGGCCATGTGTTTTCTTGCCGGTGCCAACTCGATTTTCTATGGTGATAAATTGCTTACTACGGATAATCCTGGCACGGAACATGATCAAAAATTATTTGCACGATTAGGTATTAATACCGTGATTGGCGAGCATTCTTCGCCAGCGAAGGAAGCCTGTGGTCATTAAATGGCAAGCCTGCCCTGGTCAAAGCAATTAACTGAGAATTTAGCTACACGTAAACAGAACGGACGCTATCGGCAACAACGCACACGTTTGGGATCGCAAGGTGTGAACGTGGTGGTTGATGGGAACAAATATCTGTCGTTTTGTAGTAATGACTATCTTGGTCTCACCAATCATCCCGCTTTGAAAAAAGCCTTTATTGAAGCCGTTGAACAACAAGGTGTGGGTGCGGGTGCGGCACATTTATTAACGGGACACAGCCGTTACCATCAGAAATTAGAAGAAGAGCTGGCTGATTTTATGGGGCAACAACGTTCCCTGCTATTTTCATCAGGATACCAAGCTAATTTAGGTGTTATTGATGGTTTAATGACACGGGGTGATGTCATTATTCAGGATAAGCTCAATCATGCTTCTTTATTAGATGGTGGGCGATTATCAGCGGCGCAACAGTTACGTTATCAACACGCTGATATGGCCGCGTTAGCAATACGATTGGAACAATCTGACCACGCTAATCAGCGTATGATTATTAGTGATGGTGTATTTAGTATGGATGGCGATATTGCTCCTTTACCCGAATTAATATCGCTAGCTAAACAGCATAATACTGCTGTTTTTATTGATGATGCTCATAGTTTGGGCGTGTTAGGTGAGCAAGGTCGTGGCTGTGTTGAATATTTTGATATTAAACAAGATGAATTACCCATTGTGATGGGTACGTTCGGAAAAGCATTTGGAACTGCGGGGGCATTTGTGGCGGCAGATGAAGAGGTGATTGAAACCTTAATTCAGCAAGCGCGCACTTATATCTACACCACAGCACAACCAGCCGCTATAGCCTCCGCGACTTTGGCTAGTTTAAAATTGGTGAAAAATGAAACGTGGCGACGTCAAAAATTACAGGCATTAACTGCCCAATTTAGAACGGGAGCAAAACAATTAGGTTTAGAAATTATGCTATCTTCCACCGCTATTCAGCCTATGTTGATTGGTGATGATAAACGCGCCATTGAAATCGGTAAAAATTTAGAACAAAAAGGCATATTAGTAGGTGTGATTAGACCGCCCACCGTGCCAGCAGGATCAGCTAGATTACGTATTACCTTTTCTGCCAATCACACTGAGCAAAATGTGATACAGCTATTGGATGCACTAGCGTTTTCCCATGCACATTAAGATTATGGGGCAAGGTCCCGACTTAGTTATGTTGCATGGCTGGAGTATGCACAGTGCAGTATGGCATGATCTTGCCGAGAAGTTGGCAGAACACTTTACTTTACATTTGGTTGATTTGCCGGGGCATGGTCAAAGTGAGTGGCAAGCGGGTGACTTAGAGCTTGATATATTGATCGATAGTTTAGCAAAACAAGTGCCGCAATCGGCATATTGGCTGGGCTGGTCTTTAGGCGGATTAATTAGCATTGGCTTTGCTGATCGATTTCCAGAACGTGTTAACAAATTAATATTGCTAGCGGCAACACCGTGCTTTGTTGCAGTTGATAGTTGGCCTTGTGCTATGAATGCATCAGTATTTAAAGCCTTTGCTGATAATTTAGCAGAGGATCAAGCGGTGACATTGCAGCGGTTTTTATTACTGCAAGCCCGTGGTTCGCAGCATAGTAGTGACATAATTCGGCAGTTGGCGCAACAGTTAACGACTGAACAGCCACCCGTAGCAGTAGCTTTAAAAGCAGGGTTAAATTTATTGATTAATACTGATATGAGAACACCGTTAGCGAAACTATCGTGTCCAGTAAAACTAATTTTAGGTGATCGAGATACCTTGATCCCTCGGCAAATGTTGGAGACTATAAAACAGTTGAATCCCCAAATAGAAACAGTGTTATTACTAGGAGCTGGGCATGCCCCTTTTATCGCCCAAACGGCAAAGTGTCAGCATGAGATAGAACGATTTTTAAATGACTGAAACACTCCCTGATAAACATCTTGTAGCACGATCATTTGGTCAGGCAGCCGCGCACTACGATGATGTGGCAATTTTGCAACGCCAGACAGGTGATGAATTGTTAGATCGTTTGTTACTGGTGACTTTACAGCCAAAGTGTATTTTAGATCTTGGCGTTGGCACAGGTAGAAACCTCACTTTTTTAGCTCAGCGTTATCCAAAATCAACAATATTGGCGGTTGATATTGCTATAGAAATGCTACATCAGGCGAAAAACCATTATGGTAAGCAACAAGGCTTAATGCGTTGGTTGCCCAACAGTTCAAAACCACACTATCTTTTGGGTAATGCTGAAAACTTACCTCTAGCTGATAATAGCGTCGATTTGGTGTTTGCTAATCTCACCTTGCAATGGTGTGATCCACGAAACAGTTTTGTTGAAATTCAGCGTGTGTTACGTCCCGACGGCTTATTAATGTTTAGCACGCTAGGACCAGATACACTGCATGAACTGCGTACATCATGGGCAAGTGTCGATAATTACCCCCATGTAAATATGTTCTATGATATGCATGATATTGGTGAAGCAATGGCTTCTGCAGGATTGGCTGAAGCTGTTTTAGATACTGATCGATACACACTCACTTATGAAACAACGATGGCATTAATGACAGACTTAAAGACATTAGGTGCACGTAATGTTAACTCTGATCGCCGCCGTGGCTTAACTGGTAAACAGGCACTGCAAAAAGTGGCGCAGGCATATGAACAATTCCGTACCGATAAGCTGTTACCTGCTACCTATGAAGTAGTTTACGGACACGCATGGGGCGGGCAAGCTACACCACAAAATGTGGAGGGTGAAGTGTATATTCCTATTAATAAGATCCAAGGTTGTAAAACATCATGAACAGTATATTTGTCACAGGAACAGACACCGAAGTAGGTAAAACACGAGTAAGCGTCGCTTTAATTGAGCTATTACAAAAACAAGGCGACATCGTAGCGGGTATGAAGCCGATTGCCAGTGGTTGTGATGCCACTGAGCTGGGCTTGCGCAATGATGATGCCTTGCAGCTTAGCCAACAAGCTAATATTGATTTTCCATATGATCTAATTAACCCCTATGCATTTGAGCCAGCTATTGCACCCCATATTGCTGCCAGGCAAATGGGCACTGAAATTGAGTTAGCTAAAATCAAAGAAAACTTTCTACAAATCAAACAACAATCCGATATTGTGGTCGTTGAAGGTGCCGGCGGTTGGTTAGTGCCTATTAATGCTAGCCAAACCATGGCTGATTTAGCAATTGCATTAGATTTGCCCATTATTTTGGTAGTGGCGATACGCTTGGGTTGTATTAATCACGCCTTATTAACAGTAAAAGCGATTGAAGATTCAGGCTTAATATTGCAAGGCTGGGTAGCCAACCAGATTGAAGCTAATGCACAAGCTGAAGATATAATAAAAACTTTGAAACAGGCTATTACCGCCCCTTGTTTAGGGTGCGTCCCTAGGCTTGAAATAGGGGAGCTGGCAAGTGAGTTTATTCACGTACAAGATCTTTTGTGAACATAACGTCGCAAATAACTAGGAG
>CAYTAM010000105.1:0-5580 GCA_964435685.1 uncultured Methylophaga sp.
GGATAAATTTGAATTATCCACTTCAAACCGTGCTGTTGTAATTATTTTCTTTAATGATTGTGGCAGGATATTGGCATTAATTTTTTGTTGTAAAATAGTTGCCAGACCGGGAAACACTAGTGTGAGTGAGGTATTAGCCATTGTTTAAGATCTGACGTACAAAAGGAAGGGTCAAACGGCGTTTTTCAACCATTGAAGCACTGTCTAATTGTTTTAATAATGCCATTAACTCACCAGTATCACGGCTGTGACGATGTAATAAATATTGCGCTACTTCTTCGGGCAGTTTGAATCCACGTGATTGCGCTTGCAATATTAACATTTGATATTTTTCATTATCATCTAAAGGCATTAGTTGATAAACCAAACCCGTGGCTAAGCGTGAGCGTAGATCAGCTAATTTAATCGTTATCATGCTTGGATTGTTCTGTGATGTGATCAGCAACTTGCAACCAGTATCTTGCAAACGATTAAAGCAATGAAACACTGCCTCTTCCCACTGTTGCAAACCTGCAATCGCATCTAAATCATCAATGCACAATAGATCTAAGTTTTCTACTGATTCTAAAATATCAGGTGATGCTGTTATGATCAGATCTGCCAAGGGCAAATACAAGACACGTTCTGTTGTTTGTAGCTGCTCGGCTATTGCTAATAATAGATGCGTTTTCCCTGATGCTGGCGCACCCCATAAAAATAAGAAATCAATAGTTGATAACGTACAAAAGTCTGAAATTACTTGTTTTAGCTCTGCCTGAGAAAAATAAAAATTATCCAGTTGATAAACCTGCTTTAGGTTTAGTGTTAATGGTATCTGTGCCATTCTAAGTGTATAAATGGCTTTCAATATAGTGCTGGTGAGCATGGCGTAATAACACCATCACAACCGCAGCAACAGGTAAGGCTAATAAAATCCCGGTGAACCCAAATAATTGTGCCCCCGCCATCACTGCAAATAACACAGCAACAGGATGCAAACCAATTCGTTCACCCACAAAGCGCGGTGTTAACACCATGCCTTCAATCATCTGCGCCACACTAAATACCGCTATAACCATAATAACGGGTAGCCATTCGTGAAACTGGAAAAAGGCAGCAGTGCCTGCCAAACCAATACCGACAATAAGTCCTAGATAAGGTACAAAACTCACTACGCCAGCTATTACACCTAGTAATAGTGCCAATTCAAGTCCAATCATGGTCAAACCAATGGTATAAATAACAGTTAATGCAAACATTACCATCAATTGACCGCGGATAAATGCTGACAGCATCTCATCACATTCAATAGTTATTGCAATCACTTTCTTGGCATTACTGCGAGGCAATAACTCTCTAAAACGCCCCACTAATATATCCCAGTCGCGTAATAAATAAAAAGTAAGCACAGGGATCAAAACTAAATTTACTAGCCACTGTAAGGCCAAAGCGCCTGAGTGCGTCACATATCTGAAAAGCCCCCCCGCAACCTGCCCGACTTCTGTCCAATAATTGCTTATAGCTTGTTTTATGGTGCTGGTATCAAACACTTCGATAGGCATTCCCATTGACGCTAACCAAGGGAGCGCCGTAGTTTGTAAAAGTGCCAAATAGTCCGGTAAGCGCTTAAATAATGCAGCCACTTGCGCTGTTAACATCGGCAATAAAATCAGCAGCAAGATTAAGCCAAACAGTAATATAAAACCAAAAACGATAGCAACTGACAATGTTCTTGAGAGCTTTTTTTCTTCTAATTTATCAACAATAGGATCGCCTAGATAGGCTAATAATGCTGCAATGAAAAAAGGCATTAAGATAGGTGATAATAGGTAAAAAAGCCATACTGATGCAATTACAATAATGGCTAAATATAACTTATTACTATCAGATCTTACCTGCTTTTGTACTGCCATGCCTACCTTCCCCATAAAAAAAATATACCATGATGTGTCACAGTAGCAATCTATAATGAATTATATCACTAGAATGATAATTGGTTTCTTGCTCTAACACGCGACCAATCGCGATGGTTTGATTAAAAATAGACAAATCGGATGCTAATAAAATGCTGATCTCAAGTTGGTTATTCGCCAAATTTAATAGCTTCACCTCAGAAACAGTATGTAATGTTGCCAAATAATCTTTAACGCGCATATAATCGGCATAGCCTTTTACATTACTAATTAATAACTGATGGCGTTGCACATCTTGATGAGTAACTACTTGGGTAAAGCGTCTTGCGGTGCGATCTGCCAGTTCTGATATACCTAGTTTCAATGCCTCTTCAGCATTTCCCTTTGATTGCCATTGCTCAGTTTCATTATTGCTTAGTGATTGCCATCTAATATGCATTGCATCATTCTGGCTAATGGTTACACGAGCTATTACGATGATCTGTGCACCATAACGTTGTGATGCTGTTACGATAGGTTCAGCAAAACCTGCCCACAAATCGGCAAAGCTAAGTTGTGTTTGATCTTGTAGATCCATTAATGGCATGAAGCCCACTAAACCTCGTTTATCAAGTGCTTGCTTCAGAGTTTGAACGGTCTTTGTATCAGCACTGCCCTCGCCGAGAATAGTCCTAACGCCATTATCTTCAACTGCGATCCATAATAAAATCTCTGGTCGATATTTACCCCAAACAGCTAAACCTAACTCCACCAATGCTTGGTTAATCTGATGCTCATTAAACTCAAGTTGTAACTCTATCCTATCTGGCTGCGTTAAGTCATCACTGATTTTATTCATTCTATGGTATTGATATTGGCGAATAAACTGCTCAGATTGGGATAAAAGTGATGTCACGTCTGTTGAGTTTAATAGCGCGCTATCACTGACCACTTTAAGCAATACCTTTTTTAATATATCGGGCGCAATCTTGTTGCGCTCTTCAGTGCTTTGTGTCGCCACAGGAAGCTGAGCTTGATATAAATCAATACGACTAGTAGCAAAGCTATTGCCTGCCACTAGCAATGAAATTAGAACCAAAAACAATCTATGCATTGTGGTATTCTATCATGTTGTTTTAGGAAGAATATACCCAAATTACTTCCATCATTCTCATATAGTCAGGAACAAAGTAGATGACAAGCACTACCGATCAAAATACATCACTCAGCTATCGCGATGCAGGTGTAAATATAGAAGCAGGCAACGCTTTGGTTGACCGTATCAAGCCCTTAGCCGCGAAAACACGTCGTCCGGGCGTTATGGCAGGTTTAGGCGGTTTTGGTAGTATGTTTGAATTACCGCTAGATCGCTATAAACAACCGGTATTGGTCTCGGCTACAGATGGTGTTGGCACTAAGCTTCGCTTGGCAATAGAGTCAGGTATTCACGATACTATTGGCATTGATTTAGTAGCAATGTGCGTTAATGATATTATCGTATTGGGAGCTGAACCCTTATTCTTTTTAGATTATTATGCCACTAGTAAATTAGATATTGATGTCGCCACATCGGTTGTGTCAGGCATTGCTGAGGGTTGCCTACTTGCAGGCGCTGCGTTAGTCGGTGGCGAAACAGCAGAAATGCCTAACATGTATCAACAAGGTGATTATGATTTAGCTGGATTTTGCGTTGGCATTGTTGAAAAAAACAATGTGATTGATGGTAGTCAAGTGCAAGCCGGTGACGTGCTTATCGGTTTAGCTTCTTCAGGCCCCCATTCTAATGGTTATTCATTAATTCGAAAAATACTAGATCGTAGTCAACAAGCATTAAACAGTGCATTTGGTGATAGTACATTAGGTGAACACCTCCTAGCCCCAACAAGAATCTATGTTAAAAACCTGTTGCAACTTCATGAAAAAATCAATATTAATGCTTTATCACATATCACCGGAGGCGGTTTGTTAGAAAATATTCCTCGAGTCCTGCCCGATGGTGTTAATGCTGTTATTGATGCTAACACATGGCAACGCCCCCTTATTTTTGACTGGTTACAACAACAGGGTAATGTGATTGATGAGGAAATGTACCGCACTTTTAATAATGGTATTGGTATGGTAATCGTTGTTAGCGAGAAGGATGTTACAGAAACATTATCATTATTGGCTGAATTAGGTGAAACCGCCTATCAAATCGGTTCTATTGAAGCCTCAGATCAAACCACACCTAGCGTAATTATTAACACTTAATGACGGTGTTAAATGCAAAGCCCATTATTGTTATCCTTATTTCAGGGCGTGGCAGTAATATGGTGTCAATTATTGAAACGCTTCAATCTGGCTCCTTGCCTGTTACCGTGGCAGCGGTTATTAGCAATCGACCTGATGCTGCCGGGATAAAATATGCTCAGCAAGCTGGCATCGCAACGGCAATTGTTGACCATAAAACATTTAAGTCCCGTGAGTTATTTGATCACGCCTTAGCTCAAACAATTGATCACTATAAACCTGACTTAGTAGTGCTTGCTGGCTTTATGCGCATTCTAACAACAGAGTTTGTTGAACATTTTGTGGATAGATTAATCAATATTCACCCCGCTTTATTGCCCAAATTCAAAGGTTTAAATACTCATCAGCGCGCAATTGATGCTGGTGAAAAAGAGCATGGTGCAAGTGTTCATTGGGTTACCGCTGAACTTGATGATGGCCCTGTGGTCTTACAAACACGTGTGCCTGTATTAGATAATGATACTGCAGAGACATTGGCTGCCAGAGTGTTAGAGCAAGAGCATAAGCTCTATCCTGCAGCGATAAATAAACTTATTAAAGGTATGCTTACCGCCGAATAATCATGAGAGATCTTTGCATAATCCTGTTATTTTTCTGCTTACCGCAATCACTGCAAGCACAGGATATTGCTGACTTTTCAGCATATTATAAAGTGAGCCTCAACGGTTTGTCAGCTGGCGAATTAAAGCGAACACTCTCTACCAATGAAGATGGTAGCCGCACATTCTTATCACAAAGCCAAGCAAAAGGTGTATTTGCCTTTTTCAAACCTGATCTGGTTGAAGAAACCAGTATATGGTCGCTTGAAGAACAGGAAATCCGCCCTCAATCCTATTTATATCAACGAACGGGTGGCAAAAAAGAAAAATACTTAAGCATTAACTTTGATTGGTATAATCAACGTGCCAACATTGATGATAACAATCACACTTCGGTATTAGACATTAAACCCAACACCTTAGATAAGCTCCTCTATCAACTGGTATTAATGTCAGATCTTGAACAACAGAAAACGCTGTTGAACTATCAAGTTATTGATGGTGACCAATTAAAAACGTATGATATTGTTATCATAGGCACAGAAATTATTAACACCCCATTAGGAAAAATAGAGGCGATAAAACTCCAACGCCAGCGAGATACTAACAAACAGCGCCAAACAACCTTATGGTTTGCCCCTAAACTACAGTATTTGCCTGTAAAAATAGAGCATATTGAAAAAGATGGTACACGCTTTACAGCTGAATTACGCCGCTTAAAAGGTATTGACACAGCAAATTCTTTTGAGCAAAAACCAACAAAAACTACGCCATTAACATCACCCTAAAACATGACGAAAGAATTCACTATTATCAATGAAACAACGCCCTACCAAGGTTTTTTCAGCATAAAAAAAGTAGAAATTAAACATACTTTATTT
>CAYTAM010000106.1:0-5567 GCA_964435685.1 uncultured Methylophaga sp.
GCGCGCATCATCTTCGCCATGCCGCCTTTTGAGTTCATTTTTTTCATCATGGTTTGCATTTGTTTGAATTGCTTTAATAAGCGATTTACATCTTGAATTTGCGTACCTGAGCCTGCGGCAATGCGTTTTTTTCGTGAGCCTTTGATCATATCTGGGCGTTTACGTTCTTTTGGCGTCATTGAATTGATAATGGCTTCTAGCTTGCCGGTTTCTTTATCATTCACTTGTGCTTTGGCTGCCGCGGGAATATTGGCCATACCCGGCATTTTATCTAGCATGGAACCAATGCCGCCCATATTACTCATTTGACGGAGTTGATCGCGAAAATCTTCTAAATCAAAGCCTTTACCTTTTTTGAGTTTACTGGCTAATTTTTCAGCCGCGCCTTTGTCCATTTTGTGTTGCGCTTGTTCCACCAGCGATAATACATCGCCCATGCCTAATATACGGGAGACTAGGCGATCAGGGTGGAACGGTTCTAAGGCATCGGTTTTTTCACCGACACCCATAAATTTAATCGGTTTACCGGTGATATGACGAATTGATAAAGCCGCACCACCTCGTGCATCACCGTCTGTTTTAGTTAAGATCACGCCGGTTAGTGGCAAGGCATCATTAAAGGCTTTGGCAGTGTTAGCCGCATCTTGCCCTGTCATGCTATCAACGGTGAATAAGGTTTCGATGGGGTTGATTGCGGCATAAATGTTTTTTATTTCGGTCATCATATCTTCATCAATATGTAAACGACCTGCTGTATCAATAATAACTACGTCAATCAACTGTGATTTAGCTTGTGCGACTGCCGCGCGCGCTATCTCAACAGGATCTTGGTCAACTTGGCTGGGGAAAAATTGCGCATCGACCTCTGCTGACAATGTTTTTAATTGTTCTATCGCCGCAGGGCGATAAATGTCAGCGCTGGCTACCATAACCGATTTGTTTTCACGCTCTTTTAGCCAGCGCGCTAATTTGGCTACGCTGGTTGTTTTACCCGCACCTTGCAGACCTGCCATTAAAATAACGGCTGGGGGCTGAGTACTTAGAACAAGGCTTTCATTCGCCTCACCCATTACTGCTGTTAATTCATCTTGCACTACTTTAATTAATGCCTGACCCGGGGTTAGACTACGCAATACATCCTGCCCCATTGCGCGCTCTTTTACCTTACTGATAAATTCACGTACCACTGGCAAAGCCACATCGGCTTCAAGCAATGCCATTCGCACTTCTCGCAAGCTATCTTTTACATTGTCTTCAGTGATCCGACCTTGACCACGAAGTTTTTGTAATGTGCTACCGAGTCTATCTGTCAAACTATCGAACATGATTCACCTTAATTTTTACAATTTGAATTTAAATATGATTATAACTGATATAGTGTCCAATTTTAGGATCACATCGTTTATTATGGACTTATGTACAAAATTATAGTCATTAATTTAAAGGGAGAATAGCAATGGCCATTGCCAATTCCTTAGCCTTTTTACTTTATCTTTGTTGCACGGCATTGTTGATCCGAGGCTTTGTGCAACGCGATCAGCCTAGCCCAGCAGCATTGTTGCCTGTGAGTATTCTTACAGTGATCGCTCTTGTTTTCCACGGCACTGCTATTTCGATGACTATGAATATGGCGAACGGCTGGGGATTAAACTTTTTTACTAGCCAATCAATCGTTGCATGGTTAATGGCCTTGACCGCACTAATTTGGGGAGCCAGAACACCCAATACACCACCAGGAATCATTATTTACCCTATTGTGGCATTTAGCATCATTCTAAAAGTATCGCTTCCCCATGAGGCAGCGAAAACATTAATTAACCCCGCGCTAGAATGGCATATTTTACTGTCATTGGCAGCTTATAGCTTATTTACTTTAGCCGCAATTCAAGCTGTTATTTTAGCCGTGCAAGAGCGACAATTAAAGCAGCGGCACCTAGCCGGATTTATGCGAAAACTACCGCCATTGCAAACCATGGAAAGCACTTTATTTCAACTTATTGTCAGTGGTTTCATTTTGCTTTCTATTGGTCTTCTTGCTGGCGCCTTTTTTATTAATGATATTTTTGCACAGCACCTTGTCCATAAATCCGTATTGTCACTGATTGCATGGTATGTGTTTGCAATACTATTGTGGCAGCGCTGGCACAAAGGTTTACGAGGCAAGGCAGCCATCAACTGGACATTAATTGGCTTTGTATTTTTACTACTGGCCTACTTTGGTAGCCGATTTGTTTTGGAATATATTTTACAATAATGCTTGAAAGTACATCGATCTCCCTATTATTTTTAGTGCTGTTTATCTTGCTGCTCCTTTCCGCTTTTTTTTCTAGCTCAGAAACAGCATTGATGTCACTGAATCGCTACCGTTTGCGTCATCTGGCAAATGAAGGTATCCCCGGTGCCATACGTGCTAGCCAATTATTATCGCGCCCCGATCGATTAATAGGCCTAATTTTACTGGGTAATAATTTTGTTAATATTCTTGCTGCCTCCATTGCTACGATCATCGGTATTAAATTGTATGGTGAGAATGGCATCGTTATCGCTACCGTGGTTTTAACTCTGGTCGTGCTATTATTTGCCGAAGTAACGCCAAAAACACTTGCTGCGCTACATCCCGAACGGGTTGCTTTTCCCGCCAGTTTTATTCTAAAACCATTATTATTTTTACTCTATCCTATTGTTTGGTTTATCAATCTTATTACCAATCGTTTGTTGGCGCTGCTCGGTGTATCTCCCAATGACTCATTATCACCAGCTATCAATAGGGAAGAACTCCGTGTCGCCCTTAAGGAAGCAGGCGGTCTAATACCTAAGCGTCATTCAGATATGTTAGTGAGCATTCTTGATCTGGAAAAAGTCACTGTCGATGATGTGATGATCCCTAGAAACGAAATTGAAGGCTTAGATATCAACGCCACATTGGCAGATATTATTAAACAGTTTTCTCAATGTAGCCATACTCGTCTCCCCGTATATGAAGATAATATGGATAATATCATAGGCATTTTACATGTTAGAAAAGCGCTTAATCTGCTCGCAAAAAAAACACTAAGCAAAGAGTCTTTAAGTAATTTAGTTGAGGAGAGTTACTTTGTACCAGAGGGTACCGAACTCTATGTGCAATTAATTCAATTTCAGCGCAATCGCCGGCGTACCGGAATAGTGGTTAATGAATATGGTGATATGCTTGGCTTAATCACCTTAGAGGACATCTTTCGTGAAATTGTAGAAGAATCTACAGCTGATGATTTACTTGCTGAAGATATTTCTCTTCAGCAAGACGGCAGTTATCTCATTAATGGCTCTACTACTATTCGGGAGGTAAACCGAAATAACCAATGGGATCTGCCAATAGATGGTCCAAAAACCATTAATGGTCTCATTCTAGAACAATTAGAAAGCATTCCCGATCCGGGTGTCAGTTTACGTATTGAAGATTATATTATTGAAGTTATCCAAACAGCCGATAATACCATTAGAATGGTAAGGATCTGGGATGAAAAACAGGGTATATAAATGTTAACATTGAGAATGAAGCCCTGTGAATTAAATAATTCTGATATTGGCTCGATCAAGTCAATGTTTCACTTAACTGCGGCGCAACGTAAACACGACTGGGAAATCATATCTACAGGCGAAGCAGATCTTTGCATTTATTCTTTTGAATCTGAAAAAAGTATTACCGCTTGGCAAAACCATCACAGTTCTGATGGAATGTCTGTGTTATTTTCTACCAATCTAGATGTGGATGTTGCTGTGGATATGGTATTAAAAAAGCCATTACGTACAAAAAACTTTGCCACTATGCTCAATACGGCGGCTAAACAAATTCAGTTGGCCGCAAAGCTGAAAAATCATTCAGCTGAAGAAATAGCCCTAGAAGAACTTTATGCGGCTGATAATACAGCTAATGCAAATAAGATGACCGAAAAAGAGTCTGTAATAAGTACCGCATCTAAACACCTTAGTCGCAAACAATTAGCTCATCGTGATTTGCCAATATTAAATATAAATTTACCCGAGCAATCAACAATACATACTGATTTTATTTTAGATCCTCTTGAGCTAAAACAAATACTAAAAAAACTACTTGCGGGGCGTAATGATGATGCACTTATTAGTGATATTTTAAGTAATCTTATACCGTTAAATCGCTTTATTATCCCAATAAAAGCGCGTCACACCTTGCTTGAGGAATATCGTAAAGCAACCTTTCGGCTAATGCGTGGCTGGGAAGCACGCGTTAAACAACTAAAAACATTATCACAAGATGAGTATTTAAAATCTGCGGACGCATTAGCATTGCTACTAGATGAATTAGCAATAGGCTATAAAATATTGCTAATGGATGCCTATGAGCAAGGCAGTCATCCAAAATCTAAACAGCCTTTTTTACTAGCTATCAATCGGGTAGCAGAATATAGTAGCTTAGCTATACTGCATGCTTATTGCTTTCTCCGTACTACCTTACCTCAAGTCATCAATACCTTGCACCAACTCTATTTGTGTTGTGAAGCCGCTACAGTATTAGACCTGAAAGTTTCTACAAAAGATGAGCAAGCATCACTGTCATTTTCTACTGTCTACCACCAAATTATACTCACCGGTATTGCTGATCCATTCCGCCTGACCCAAGTCGACATTTTAAAACTATACCGGCTTATGGCTAAATATACACAGAAAATAACCATTAGCTTGCTAACGGAACAACAAAAACAACCCGGCAATGATTCCTTATTGCTGGGTGGGTTGTTTCACCTAGATCTCACCAGTAACACACTCCCCGTCTCATTAGACAAGATGACAGCTGAGCAGCGCAGCTTAGCTAATATTCGCTTGCTGAATACACATTCAGCACTGACAGCTATTGAAAGAATATTCCAACGTGCTACATCTACTATTGACAATGATGTTTATAGTTCAGAAATACAGTTACTCAAAAAGGTTATTCCTCATCTTAATAACTCTTATGAACGCCAATTTGAACGTATTGCTTCAAATGATGATGCTGATATTAATTTGGTCAAAGATCTACTTACTATTCATAACGCTTTGCATACTAACTCAGCTGATATCGGCAACAGTTGGACAATTCATAATCGTGGTGGAGGTGGCATGATGGTGAGTAACCCTGAAATATCTTATAGCCAATTAGATGTTGGTGACTTTTATGGTGTTTTTGAAGCCAGCACCTCGGCGTTATTAGCAAATGTCCGTTGGTTGCGTCGTGACCATGATAGGGTAGCAATGGGGCTGGAGTTACTTCTAGGAGAACCTATTGCTATTCACTACTTTTTAGAAAATGAACCTGAAAAATTAGCTGCATTGCTATTGCGCAATAAAAGACAAGCTGACACCCTGTTAGCACCAAAAGGTCGATTTAACATTGATCAAGCTTTAGAGCTTACAGAAGATGATAAAACCTATATAATCTCCATTGATAGATTAATTGATAATTCACTTAACTATGATCATTTTAGTTTCACCGTCATCTAGGAGCTTGTCCGATAATAGAAATCGTAGCGAGGGGAAGCTGATTTGAGTCAGATTTTTTCATTATTTGA